>CAYXVM010000078.1:0-8669 GCA_964468465.1 uncultured Clostridium sp. | reverse complement strand
TGCTTCAGATGCCTAATATAATCAAGCATCCGCAGATATGGATTCCGCCGATTGTTGCAAGCGCAATTCTCGGCCCGATTTCTTCGGCAGTTCTTAAGATGTCATGTTATGCTTCAGGTGCGGGCATGGGAACATCGGGGCTTGTCGGTCAGTTTATGACCTACGCTTCAATGGTTGAATCCGGAGCAGACCCAAAAATCGTTTTGATTGAAATGCTTGTTATGCATTTCGTTGCTCCGGCCGTTATTTCTCTTGCTGTTTCTGAATTCATGCGTAAAAAGAAGTTTATTAAGCCCGGCGATATGGAGCTTAAAAATATTAATTAATTCATTGGAGGTTAATTATGGGAAAGAAACTTACTGCAATCGTTCTTGCACTTGCTGTTTTATTTACTGCATTTGCAATACCCGCCTATGCGGCAAAAGAAGTAACATCTTCTGCCGAAAGAGGCTTCTACCGTGTTGTTGACAAGGTTATAAATGTTCTTGTCGGCGGCATATCGGCATTGATAAAAGAACCCGACTGGGTCAATAAGAAAGACTTTGTTTCCGAGAATTTTTATGAAGGACTTGCTCCCGAGGAATTCAGAGATGAGCCTGCTGATGATTCCGTTTGGAAGATTGGCTATTCAAACGGTTCAATTCAGACGGGCAATGAGCTTGACGGTGAGCATTATGTCGGCGGCAGTCTCTCAGTAACCAAAAAGGTTGCAACCGGTGTAAGAGACGATCAGAAGGTCAGAACCGTTGCTATCTCTGACGGAAGGGGAATAACCATCTTCTCTTCAATTGACTGCTACGGTATTTCTAACCCGGATGTCAGAGGAATCCGTGCACAGTTTGAAGAATACGCTAAGGCTAATAACCTTAATATTACCGCAATCAGCATTTCTGCGCTTCATCAGCACAGCTGTGTTGACACCTTCGGTTTAAACGGTGATCTCCTCGGTGCGCTTTTCTTTTCTTCAATCAGAAATATTTTCGGTCAAGAGCTTCCCAACGGTCAGAATAAGAAATTCATGGAGAATCTTTATAATGTAACCGTTAATACCATGATTGATGCCGTTAAAGATATGCAGCCCGGTAAGCTTTATTTCGGAACTGCCGATTCTGAGCAGTATATCAGAGATAAGCGTGATCCTCAAATTTTCGATAAGAACCTCAACAGACTTCGTTTTGTTCCCGATGCTGAGGGCGAAAAAGAAACTTGGATAGTTAACGGCAATATCCATTGCGTAGGCAACGGAGCGGCAGGAACTCTCATTACGGGCGACTATCCCTACTACATGGAAAAATATATCAACGAGAACTCTAATGCTAACCTTTTCTATATTCTTGGAGCCGAGCTTGCATTGACATCAAAGGGCGATTCAGTCGAGAAAGATCCTCAGCTTGTTGAAGAATACGGAGACAGATACGCTGGTCTTGTTGCATTCGGCACTACTCTCGGAAAGCTTCTTTGCTCAATTGATAACGATGAACCCGTTGAGCCTATATTTAACATCAGAATGGAAGAAATATTTGTTCCCGTTGAGAACAATATTCTTAAGCTGGCCGCAAAGGGCGGTTTGCTGACAAATCAGATTGTTAAAACAGGTATCGGCAAATATGAGGTTCATTCCGAAATCGGATATGCCGAGTTCGGCAAAAACATTTCCGTTGCAATCATCCCCGGTGAGATAGCTCCCGAAATCGTATTCGGAGGAACGGCCAGTGCGGCTGAATCATGGGACGGCATTGAATGGAATTATCCCTCATTCAGCGAAGCTGCAGGCGACAGAAAGCTTATTGTATTCGGTATCACCAACGACCAGATCGGTTATCTTCTTCCCGATAATGAATGGCATTCTTATCTGACCGAAAACGAAGAAATCGTTTCAATCGGTCAGGACGCTGGTGCATGCGTT
The DNA here is from genome assembly GCA_964468465.1 of uncultured Clostridium sp. Lineage (GTDB taxonomy): Bacteria > Bacillota > Clostridia > Oscillospirales > Acutalibacteraceae > CAG-177. The sequence continues at coordinate 6,763 of CAYXVM010000078.1, read as the reverse complement.
ACCGAAGCATATCTTTCACTTTATAATAAAGTCAGATAAATGAATATTCTATCCGCTTTAAGCCCTGCATTTATTGCGGGGCTTATGGCGGAATTAATGTGTTTTAATGAATAGAATTAAAAATTATAAACATACGATGGCGGCAAGCTTTATCGGCTACATTACTCAGGCTATTGTCAATAATTTTGCGCCGCTTCTTTTTGTTACATTCCAAAAATCTTTTGAAATATCTCTATCAAAAATCAGCGCACTCGTAACGGTCAATTTTTGCTTACAGCTGATTGTTGATTTTATTGCTGCAAAGTTTGTTGATAAAATCGGCTACAGAGTCAGCATTGTTGCCGCGCATATTTTTGCCGGAGCGGGGCTTGCTCTGATTGGCATTTTGCCTTTTAAGCTTTCAAATCCTTATTTCGGGTTGATTATTGCAATTGCATGTTATGCAATCGGTGGAGGACTTATTGAGGTTCTCATCAGCCCGATAGTTGAAGCATGCCCGAATGATAAAAAATCAGCGGCAATGAGTTTGCTTCACTCTTTCTATTGTTGGGGTCATGTTGCGGTTATTTTGTTTTCAACATTATTTTTCGTAACAGTCGGAATTGAAAAATGGCAGCTTCTTGCCGTGATTTGGTCAATTATCCCTTTTGCAAATGCAATTTATTTCTGTTTTGTGCCGATTAATACTTTGGTTGAAGCAGAAAATGCCGTTCCGATCAAGAAAATGTTTAAATCAAAGCTTTTTTGGATTTTCATTTTGCTAATGCTTTGTGCAGGTGCTTCGGAGCAGGGGATGAGCCAATGGTCGTCGGCATTTGCAGAACTCGGATTAAATGTTTCAAAAACAATGGGTGATCTCCTCGGCCCTTGTATGTTCGCTGTGATGATGGGTATTTCAAGGGTATTTTATGCTGCGATGAGCACCAAACTCTATTTGACAAAATTCATTTCAATCAGCTGTGTTTTCTGCATAATCAGCTATATTATCGCTTCATTTTCGCCAATTCCGGTTCTTGCTTTAATCGGATGCGGATTATGCGGTCTTTCGGTCGGTATTCTTTGGCCGGGAGTTTTCAGCCTTGCGGCGGAAAAAGCTTCTTCCGGCGGAACTGCAATGTTTGCATTTCTCGCCCTTGCTGGTGACCTCGGCTGTTCATCGGGTCCGACTCTTGTCGGCACGGTTTCGAGCTATTTTGACGATAACCTGAAAATAGGTTTTCTTGCAACTTTGATTTTTCCGATTGCTTTGATTATCGGAATATTATTGCTTCAAAAATCAAAAAACACTCTGAAAATTTAATAATTATTCAACAATTAATATGAAAAAAATTAAGGAAAACAGGTTAGAATTCTTATAAGGCGGTGATTTTTTGGGCAAGAAAACAACAATTAAATATGCGCTCAAAGAAACCGATTTTTTGCTTTATATTACCTGTATTCTTTTGTCGGCGTTCGGTGCGCTGATGGTTTACAGCGCAACAAGAAACGATGCCATTAAAGCAGGCGAATTACTCAGCCGTGAATGTCTGATTATGATAATGGCGGCAGGCCTCGGAATACTGTTATGCTTTATTATTTCATTTCTTGATTATGATGCGATAGTCAGACTTTGGCCTTTGGTCGGCGGAATATGCTTGCTTCTGATTTTTTCTCTGTTTATCTGGGGCGACGGTCCTGCTGACCGTCCCGATGCAAGATGCTGGCTTCCTATAATCAAAACCGACAGCTTTTCCGTAAACTTTCAGCCGTCGGAGCTTGCAAAAATCGGATTTCTGATTACTTTTACAGCCCATATTGAAGCTGTTAAGGACAATATCAACAGCGTTAAAAACATTCTTCTGCTGACGCTTCATGCTTTAATTCCTATAGGTTTAATTATAATTACCGATGACCTTGGTTCTGCAATAATATTTGCTTTCATATTTGTCGGCATGATGTTTGTTGCAGGCGTTAAACTCAGATATTTTGCGGTCGCAATCGGAATGGTTATAGCTATGGCTCCCGTTATCTGGGTCAAATTCCTTGCAACATTCCATAAACGCAGAATTCTTGCGATATATTACCCGTCGGCTCTTAGCGAAGATGTCTATAAGAATGTTATTTATCAGCAGCAAAGGGGAGTTAACGCCATCGGTTCGGGTCAACTTCTCGGCGACGGCTTATTCAAAGGAACTTACACTCAATCAGCAAAAGGAATTCCCGTTAATGAAAGCGACATGGTTTTCACCGTTGTCGGCGAAGAACTCGGGTTTATCGGATGCTTTGTGCTGTTGCTTGTTCTTGCTTTCGTTATTATCCGTATTGTATCGGTAGGGAAAAAATCGAGAAACCTGACGGGAGGTCTCCTTTGTTACGGAACTGCGTTTATGATTGGCGCACAGGTTATTATTAATATAGGTATGTGCTTGATGGTTTTCCCGAGTATCGGCATTACCTTGCCTTTTATCAGCGCAGGCGGTTCATCAAATCTTTGTATTTATTTTGCAATCGGTCTTGTGATGAGCGTTTACCGATTCAATCAAAACCGTGAGCCGGTCAATTTCAGGCTCACTCATATCAGCACACCATTTGCAGAAACTTAAATTATTAAAACCGATTTTTAAGCAGTAAAGCTTGAAGGTCGGTTTTTTTTTTGATGTTTAATCAATATCTTGACACAATATAGCTTTATTTTCTTGACAAATCACCAAATATAGTATAAAATCTATCGTGTATAATTATAAAAATACATCTTTGATTGGAGTGGAATTATAAGTGAGTGAGAATATTGTTCAATATGTAGTTGCCGCAAGCGGCGGTGACACCGATGCAATGGCAAAGCTCTACTCAAAAACATTAAAAGCATCATATTATCTTGCTTCTGCGCTTTGCGCCGATGACCGTGCAGTTGAAATAACAAAAGAAGCATATGCAAAAGCTTTTTGCTCAATCGATAAGCTCAAAAAGCCTGAAGCTTTTGAAATCTGGATGAAACAGAATATTGCTTCGGTATATAAAGAGAATCAAAAATTTGTATTTACCGATGCCGAAGCGGGTTCTGAAGAGAATTCATCGGAGTTTTTACCCGAAATTGCATTTGAAGATTCGGAACTCAGTGAAAAGGTTCTGAATGCCGTTGCATCTCTCAAGCCGGAACTTCGCACGGCACTTGTTCTTCATTATAATAACGGTATGCCTGTTGCAGCTCTTGCGAAATTTCTCGGAGTATCCGAAAGCACGGCAAATTCTCTTCTCGGAAAAGCGAGAGCCGTGGTTATTGCCGCATCGGGCGTTGAAACATCTTCTGCTTCAGGCGTTTCGGGCTCTCTGCCTGTTTTAACCCGAATCTTCCAAAGAAGTGCTGCCGGAATTACAATTGAAAATACCGATGTCAGAGACATTTTCATTTATGCAATTGACGCCTATGAAACTTCAAAGCCTGCTGTTGCCGAATCCGAACAGAAGACTGTTGAAGAAGCAAAGCCTGCTCAGGTTAAGGAAGAAACCGCAGAGCAGGAGACTGCTCCAAGCGTTGAGGATAAAGCAGAATCCGAGAGACCGGATAATATTATTTCGTTCAAGCAGAAGATTGATGATATTCTCGACGGAGAGAATATAAAATCAGCATCGGAAGCTTCAGATGTTGAAGCAGAAGCTTCTGAATCCGAGCCCGATGTTCCCGATATCGATATTTCTTCAGGTGCAAAAGATTTATCTTTCAAAGATTTCGGCGGAATATCATTTAATTCCGATGATACGGAATCTGAAGATGCTCAGCCCGCTGAAGCTCCTGCACCCGCTCCCAAAAAATCGTTTAAACTAAACGCTAAAACAATCGGAATTGCCTGTGCGGCTCTTTTGGTTATCGTTATAATAATTGTTGCCGTTGCTTCAAAAGGCAAAGATAATAAACCCGATGTCAACTCCGCCGACGCATCAAACGGTATAACCTCTGTTGAGGACGCAATTGCTCAGGGCTATCTTTGGCAGCCCGGCGGTTTTGCCGAATGCACTGAGATTGTCTATCTTGACGAAAATTGTTGCTATTTCAAGTCGGCAACAACCGGAAAATACGGTTTGCTTGACTATCAGGGAAATGTTATTCTCCAGCCTAATTATGATGGATTTGAACGCTGCAGCAGCGGCAGAGATTATTCCGGCCGCAACAGCTATCACAGCCTTGTTAAAATCGGCAATGAAACATTTGAATTCCTCATCACTAACGGCATGGCGGTTGTATCCGAAACTCCTCACGCCTCTCATTCCGTTGATACCGAAAAGCTTGAGGGTACTTCCTATGACGAGCGTGACCGTTATTTTGAAGGCTATGCCGCAGCGAGAAAGAACGGTAAATGGGGCTATGTCAGCCAGGATAAGGATAAGAAAGTTATTCCTTATGAATATGAAGCAGTTAATGACCTTTCGGCAAATGAAGCTTCTTATACAGATTATTGCCGTGGAGTAACAGGCGGTCTTATTGCCGTTAAGAAAGACGGTAAGATGGGCATTATCAATCTTGAAAATGATATTGTTGTTCCGTTTGAATATGATAATATAATGCCCGGCAGCGACGGCGTGTTCATTGCTCAGAAAGGCGGCACATGGGGCGTTATTCTTGTCGGTGAGGCTATTAAAACCTTTAACGGGGTTAATGTAACAGTTCAGATTGCTCCTCCTACAACAACCGAGCCCGAAGAAAACACATTGGGCAAATACAAAGTTACTTCAAGAGAAGGCGCAAACATCAGATCCGGTGCCGGAGCAGATTATGATCTTCTCGGCGAGCTTGATTATGGCGATATAGTTATCGGCTATTCAACAGAGAGAGCAGATAACGGAAAGAAATGGCTTCAAATCAAGTATAACGGCGAATACGGATGGGTTGCAATGAGTAATCTTGAATCGGAATAATATCAGGCTAAGTTAATAATAAGAAAAATCAGCTCGGGAACGGAGTATTGATCCGGTTCCGAGCTGATTCTTTTAGCTATCTCGCAACTTTTGGTTTCTTTATGCTATTTTTCTGCAAGGTCTTTTAATGCCTTGCCGGTAACACGGTAAATTGTCCAATCATCAAGTGGAACGGCACCCATTGAAAGATAAAAATCAATGCTCGGCTTGTTCCAATCAAGACAGCACCATTCAAGTCTGCCGCATTTTCTTTCTTCGGTTATTTTAGCAAGTTGAATGAGTAATCCTTTTCCGTAGCCTTTTCCTCTGAATTCAGGCTTTACGAATAAATCTTCAAGATGAATTCCCGCTTTGCCGAGAAAAGTTGAAAAGTTATAGCAAAACAGGGCGAAACCAACTTCTTTTCCGTCTTCAAGCGCAAAAATGACTTCTGCTTTTTGTTTATCAAAAATCCATTCTTCAAGCAATTCGGGAGTTGCAACCACATCGTCTGACATATGCTCGTATTCCGCAAGCTCCTTGATAAACTCCAGAATCAGAGAGGTGTCTTTTTTATCTGCGAATCTGTATTCCATGTTAAACACCTGATTATTTCAGCTTCCATGCAAGGTCATTAAGAAACAGCTCGTTCTCAAGACTTTCAGGAGTAGTATCTTTATTAATATGAACAAACTCAATATCCATCATTCTTGCAAAATCCCGGAGCATAACAGCGTCTGCGTCGTATGAAAGAACGGTGTGATGTGCTCCGCCGGCAATTATCCAGCATTTTGCGCCCGTGCAAAGATCGGGCATGGCTTTCCACATTACTCTTGCAACGGGAAGATTAGGCATATCAAGAATCGGTTTAACGCATTCGATATCCTGACAAATCATTCTGAGTCTCCCGCCCATGTCAACAAGGCTGACAACAACGGCTTTGCCTGCTTTTCCTTCAAAAACAAGTCTTGCAGGATCACCTTTTCCACCGATTCCAAGCGGATGAACTTCAATTTTCGGCTTTTCAGCCGCAAGAGTGGGGCAAACTTCAAGCATATGTGCACCGAGCGAATACTCTGCACCGGGAGCAAGATTATATGTATAGTCCTCCATGAATCCTGTTCCGCCGTTCATGCCTTCGGTCATCGCTTTGATAACAGCTGTCATTGCGGAGACTTTCCAATCTCCCTCGCCGCCGTATCCGTATCCATGCTCCATAAGCCTCTGGCTTGCAAGTCCAGGAAGCTGTTCCATGCCGTAAAGATCCTCAAAGGTGTTTGAAAATGCTTTACAGCCCTGCTCATCGAGCATTTTCTTGATTGCGATTTCTTCCTTTGCCTGATAGCGAACGGCGGCAATATTATCGGTTGCCATTTCATATTTTGACTTGTATTCGTCAACAAGCGCATCGGTTTCACTTTCTGAAACCGAGTTGATATATTCAACAAGCGTTCCGACGGGCCATGTATTAACCTGCCAACCGAGTTTTTCCTGAACTCCGACCTTGTCGCCCTCGGTGACTGCAACATTTCTCATGTTGTCGCCAAAGCGCATAACTTTAAGCTTCTTTGAAAAAGCTGCACCGACAGCCGAACGCATCCATTTTCCGAGCTCTGAAAGAACCCTTTCATCCTGCCAATAGCCCATGATAACTTTTCTGGGTATTCTTAATCTTGCGGCAATAAAGCCGTGTTCTCTGTCGCCGTGAGCAGCCTGATTGAGATTCATAAAATCCATGTCAATTTCTTCATTGGGAATGTCACGGTTATATTGCGTTGCAAAATGGCAGTAAGGCTTTTGCAGATTTTTAAGACCGTTAAGCCACATTTTTGAGGGCGAAAAGGTGTGCATCCATGTTATGATTCCTGCGCATGAATCGCAGAAGTTCGCTTCT
>CAYXVM010000077.1:0-8699 GCA_964468465.1 uncultured Clostridium sp. | reverse complement strand
GCCGTTTTCACAGACACGGATAACGGAAACGGGAGTTTTTGCGAAATTATAATATTTATCAAAGTCCTGCAGGGCGTTGCAGATGAAATAATCACAGCCCGTCTGATGGCGGATGATATTCAGCTTTGCGGCAACATAACCCTCAAAGCCGTTATAATGGTCAAGATGCTCGGGATAAATATTTGTCATAACGGCAATATGAGGCGAAGCCGTTGTGAATTCAAGCTGATGAGATGACATTTCAATAACCGCAACCTCAAAATCGTCCTCCGCCATGCTGTCAAGCACGGGAATACCGATGTTGCCGATAAGGCACGCCTTTTTGCCCGCCTGCTTAACCATTTCATAGATAAGCGTTGAGGTCGTCGTTTTGCCCTTTGTGCCCGTCACGCCGATGCAAACGCATTTTGAAAAGCGCAGGAACAAATCCGTCTGACAGGTGACCTCGATATTCTCCGAAACCGCAACATCCTTGAACGATATGCCGGGGGTCTTGATTACGGTGTCGTACTGCTCGATTGCGTCAAGATATTTTTCGCCGCAATGCAGGGTAACATTTTTATCGTTAAGCTCTATCGGGCGAAGATCGGCTATGCCGATATGCTTATCGGGCAGATTGCGCCTGATAATGTCATAGGTCGAGCGCCCCTCTCTGCCGAAGCCGAGAATAAGCACATTGCGCTCTCTGAAATATTCAATCAACTGCTGAAACATATTTATGCATCCCCTCAACCGCAGGAATGAATTCTGCGGGTATTCCGTTTATTTCGTTAAATTCGCCGAAAAGGCGTTTGATTTCTTCTTCGCTCACGGGTCTGCGCCGCTTTTCGTATTCGGAAAGCAAAGCAGGCTTCGGCATGCCCTCATATTTTTTGAGCGTCAACTCAAGGCAGGCGTTGACCTCTCTTGCCGTTCCGACGCATTCAAACGGCTTTATGCCCGAGAATCCGCAAAGCCCCTCAAAATCGCTCATAAGCTCCGTTTTTGTCAGCATATTGCATCCGAAAGCCTTTTCAAGCTCGCCGATTTCAACAAACGGCGAGAGCATGATAAACACAAAGAGGCATTTTGCGCAGTTTCCGCACCAGATATTTTTTTTGCTCCCCGCATTGCAGGATTTGAAAACTCCGAGATACTTTGGATAAGCGGAGAACATTTTTGCAATCTGTGCTTCGTTGAACGGGCGCAAAAGGCTGAAATAGTTGATGTCAAAGCCGAAGCGTTCTTTCACAAAGCTATCAAAATCATGCTCAAATTCATAGGATTTTGAATACTGATGATTGACATTTTCGCCGCCGACATTCGCCTCGTTTGCGCTCGATTCGTTGGAAAGAACGATGTTTTTTGCGCCGATAATGTAAGCGCAGTAATAGCCGAGAAAAGCGACTATCGCCGAAAACGGAGTGTGGCCGTTCAGAAAGCCGAGCCGATTAAGCTCCAGCAGGTTTTTGTCAATCGTTCTGTAGGTTCTGATGATTCTGCCGCCGTCATATCCCGCCGCCGCAACGCATTCGCTTCGGGCAGGCTGGTCATTGACGGTGAAAAACATGTTTTTATCGGCAAATCCCGACAGCAGTTCGGTCGTAACCGCGCTGTCCTTTCCGCCGCCGACAGGGATAATATTGATACCCGAAGAATTGAAAGAACCGCCGAAATCTTCTTTTTTGCCCTCGGAAACGATTTCAACAAAGCTTTCATAATCGGTTTTAACCGAATTACGGTAAAAGAATTCTCCGAGTCCGCCGAACCAAAGCTTTTTGAAAAACGCCGTTTCTTTCTCGGAAAGATAACCGCAGAGAACACGGACTTTCGGAGCGCAGGCGGCTTTCCAATAGCTGACCGCTTCAACCATGCCGATATAAAACGCTATTCTTTTTGCCGCAGGAGAATCAACGGCGTTTATCAGCTTCAGATTATCCGTTTTTATCCTCGTTTCGGGCGTAAAGACCCAATCTCCGAGCGAAAAGCGGAAGCTGAGGATTATTTCATCTTCGCCCTTTTCAACGCCGAAGCTTTCATAAAGAAATTCGGGATATTCTTTTCTGAGCGTTTCAAAATCTGCCATAGATTTCCTCCTGAGGGTTTGTTTTATATATTATAACAAACTGTTTCGGCATATTCAAGAAAAACAGCGCAGATTTTGGCTTTCGGGCGCAAAAAGGCTTGTTTTAAAATCTCTATACCGACAAAAAACAGATTACAGGTCAATTCCCTGAGGATATAAACCCATAATCTGTCTTTTTCAGCTAATTAACTTTTGGTTTCTCATCGAAACGAAAGCTTACATAAAGATTCCGAATTCTCTGAGAAAGTCAGCAATGCCCTCTTGTACGAACGAGATAACAGGCCAAAAAGCTACCTGAATCTGCTCAAGCATTCCGAAATCCAATTCTTTAATGTCAAATTCGGAAATAAGCTTTGCAATAGTGTAAACGAGTTCCATAAGTCCGTCTGCCTGAATATTCATTGTTTTTTGTCCCCCTTTTTTAATATGAATATGTATCCGCAGGGGAAATTTTACCTGATAAGAAAAATAACCCTGCGTATATATTATATCCCTTGCTGAAAGCCGTGTCAATACGCAAGAATGAATTTTTTGTTACAATTTCTGTAATAAAATGAAAATATTTGTCGGTTATTCAACGCAGTAGCTCTGATAGCGGTCAATCATCGCCGCATCGGCAATCAGTTCAAAATATAAACCGTTCTCCCTGTATTCCTCCGAAATTATGACGCTGTCCTTTCTCAGAGCGGAAGCGGCTGAGCCGTCGAAATAGGGAATAAGCATTTTCGCCCTCGCCCTTGTCGGCGGCAGAGCCTTTTGAATCGCCGCAAGGAGCTTGTCAAGCCCTCTGCCGTCAATTGCCGAAATTGCAACCGCATCCGATTCAAAAAACATGCTTGCGCCCTCGGGGAGCAGGTCGCATTTGTTATAGACGGGAATAATCGGCTTGCCGCTGCATCCGAGCTCATCAAGCAGTTCGTTAGTAACTCTGATATGCTCGGGGCATTCGGGGTCGGAAGAATCGCTGACATTCAGAATAACCTTTGCGCAGGCGGCTTCTTCAAGCGTTGATTTGAACGCCTCAACAAGATGGTGAGGCAGTCTGCGGATAAATCCGACCGTGTCAATGAGCATGACCTTTCTGCCGTCGGGCAGAGTCAGCGCCCTTGATGTCGGGTCAAGGGTTGCAAACAGCTTATCCTGCGCAAGCACTCCCGCATCGGTCAGAGTATTCATCAGAGTTGACTTGCCTGCGTTTGTGTAGCCGACGATAACGACGGTTTCAACTCCGTCTTTTTCACGCCTTGCCCTTGCAAGCCCTCTGCGTTTTTCAAGCGCTTCAAGCGAATCTTCAAGGGATTTTATTCTTCGCCTGATATGGCGTTTGTCGGTTTCAAGCTTCGTTTCACCGGGGCCTCTCGTTCCGATTCCGCCGCCGAGCCTTGAAAGCTTCGTACCCTGACCCGTGAGCCTCGGCAGAGAATAGCGAAGCTGAGCCAGCTCAACCTGAAGCTTGCCCTCGTTGCTTCTTGCCCTGTCGGCAAAGATATCAAGAATCAGCGTTGTTCTGTCGATAACCCTGACCTTGGTTGCTTTTTCAATGCTGCGAAGCTGAGCCGGAGACAGCTCGCTGTCGGCAATAACAAGCTCCGCTTCGTTATTTTCACAGAATTCGCTCAGCTCTTCGAGCCTGCCCGTGCCGAGATAGGTTCCGGGGTCGGGCTTTTCTTTTTTCTGCCACATCCTGCCGATAACCTCTGCTCCCGCAGTCCATGCAAGCTCTTCAAGCTCATCAAGTGAGATTTCGCAGTCATACTCGCCCGTGTCAACGGCAATCAGCACCGCCTTTTCGGGCTCCTGCTTGTTTTCATAAAGCTCCATATATTCTCCCGTTAAAGTGTAATATAGTGAGGAATAATATCTTCGTATTCGCCGCTCTTTTTGAGGAATCCGCCGGGAATCACGCCGAGCGGAGTGAAACCGAGCTTTTCATAAAGATGCCTTGCGGCGTAATTCGTTTTAACAACGGCGTTAAACTGCAAAATTCCGAAGCCGAGCCGCTTCGCCTGAGCCATGCAGTCCTTAACCAGCCTTTCGCCGATGTGCATTCCCCGCAAATCGGAGCGCACGGCGTAGCTTGCGTTGCAGATATGGCCGCATCTGCCAACATTGTTCGGATGAAGAATATAAAGCCCGAGTATTTCTCCGTTTTCGCAGTTTTCGGCAACGCCCGTATAGGACTGCGAAGCGAAAAACTCCGCCGCGTCTTCATCGCTCAGCGTTTCTGTCTGAGGGAAGGCAACGCCCTCCTCGACAACCCCGTTCCAGATTTCTGCCATTGCGGCAATATCATTTTTCGTGTGTTCTCTTATTATTATGTTCATTTTTATCACTTTTCAACCTGACAAAAAAGCAGATTACAGGTCAACAGATCCCCGCCTCTGACCCGTAATCTGCATTTAATTTTAGCCTAATTTTACCGAATCCGCATTGATAATTTTGCCCTCGCCCGAATAGGTGACGGTTACGCTGTCGCCCTTGTTGAGGATAACAACGCTCTTATCGGTTGAAGCGGCGATTGAGAAATAAGCTTCGTTTGAATCGAGCTTGATGAAGTAGTAGCTCTCGCCGCCCATAACCGCCGTTCTGATGTCGGTTATATTGCCGCTTGCCGTCAGCTTTTCCTCTGTCGGCTTATCAGGTTCCGATGAATTCGGAATCTCGCCCGGCTCAATATCAACGGAAATGCCGCTGCTCTTGAGGGCGGCAACATAGCTTGCAAGGCACTTGCTGAGGTCTGTGCCCGTTGCGCCCATCTTATTGTTGTTATACTGAGCAACATTAATCAGCGCATACTGCTGAACGATGTTGTAATCGGGGTCTTTGAGAGAAAGGAAGTAAGTGGGCTCGCCACCGATGTTGAGAAGCAGGGGGAATGTGGCTTTATAGCCAAGGTCTTTAACTCGGCCCTCTGCCGCCTGCTGAGCGGAATATTCCGTACCGCCCGTTACGCTGTAATAGACGGTCTCTTTGGTTCTCTGATTGATAAGAGCAAAGCCCGTGATTGACTGGTCAGAGGTTACGGAGGTTATGCCCGTATACATCCAGACGTCGTCGTCCTTAACGATATAGTTATAACCAATTGTGGTGGTGATAACATCTTTCTGGCCGAGAATGGAGTTCCAGAATCCGTTCTGATACTTGCCGTAGTAGTTATACTGCTCAACAAGCAGGTCGGAATCATAGATTCTGTCAACCCACTGAAGCTCTTTGTCGTTTCTTATCTGGTCAATCGTGTAATATTCGCTCTCGCCGGTATCAGCCTTAACGATAACTGCGCCGATAACATCGGTTCCGCCGAAAAGACCGATGGTCTTGTCAAGCCTTGCGCAAATCCAATAAGGAGTGCCCTCATCGTCAATTTCAAAGGTTGCGTCGGCGAAAAGATATGTCGGATACTCAAAGCGAAGGTGACGCTTGAGAAGTCTGTTGAAATGCTCCGAGGGAGAATATTTGATTCCGTTTTCGGTTTTCTTGAACTCGGTGCTTTCACTTGCCATGTCGATGATAACATATCCGGGCAGACCGTTTTTCATGTTGGTCAGCCACTTGATGATATTGTCATATTTAAGAGGCGCAACTCTGACGGGCTTGTCCTTATAGTTAATCTGAGTGTACTGGGGATAAACCGCAAACTGCGAAACATAACCCTCTTTCTGAAGATTACCGAGCGCTCTTGAAGCAAGCTGAGCGGCGGCGTCCTCGTCAAGCTTCGGGATAATGCTGAAGCTCTCTGCGTCCTCCTCGGGGATTTCCTCGGAGAAATTGCCGTCGGTTCTGACTGAAATTATCTTGCTGTAGCTTTCGGCTCTGAAAAATTCGCTTGAAACAATAAAGCCGACTGCAACAACCGCAACAAGTGCGCCGATGATGATTCCCGGAACAATCGCCCTCTTTTTGACATAGGGCATGTATTCGGGCTTGCCGAGAACATTTGCAAACAGGCCGTTGAATACAACATAAGATGCCGCAACGATGCCGAGATAGACATAAAAATCATATGACTTGAGATTAACGGCAGGAAGCATAAGATAGAAAGCAACCGCCGCCAGAACAAGCGTGCAGAGAACGCTCAGAACGATTTTGAGAGCCGCTCTCTCGGGCGGAATGACAATATCGTTCTTTCTGCCGCCGTCTTTTTTGGAAAAATCAACCTTAATGGGGTCCATATATTCATCTCCTTGTCGGTGTTACCATACAGTATAACCTATTTATTTTAATAATACAAGTCTTTTTTGTTAAGAATGCGGTTTGACATTCCGTTATTATCTGTGTTATTATGACATCATAAGACTTTAAGGAGTGAATATATCTTGTTTTCCGATTATATTGACACAATTTCGCCGCTGATAAAAGCCGACCCCGAGGTCGGGCTTGCGATGGAAGCCGAGCTGAAAAGGCAGAAAAGAAACCTTGAGCTTATCGCTTCCGAAAACATTGTTTCTCCGGCAGTTATGGCAGCTATGGGCAGCGTGCTGACAAACAAATACGCTGAAGGCTACCCCGGCAAGAGATACTACGGCGGCTGCGAATGCGTTGATGTTGTTGAAAATATAGCCATTGAAAGAGCAAAGAAGCTTTTCGGAGCGGAAGCGGCTAATGTTCAGCCTCATTCCGGCGCTCAGGCAAACATGGCTGCATATGCGGCAATTCTTCAGCCCGGCGATGTCGTTATGGGCATGAATCTCGCTCACGGCGGTCATCTGACCCACGGCTCACCCGTTAACGCAAGCGGAAAGCTTTATAAATTCGTTCCTTACGGCGTTAACTCCGACGGCTTCATCGACTATGACGAGCTTGAAAGAATCGCAAACGAAACCAAACCCAAGCTTATTGTTGCAGGCGCTTCGGCTTATCCGAGAATCATCGATTTTGAGCGTATCGGCAGGATTGCAAAATCCGTCGGCGCATATTTCATGGTTGACATGGCTCACATTGCGGGTCTTGTTGCGGCGGGGCTTCACCCCTCGCCCGTTCCCTATGCCGACATCGTCACCACAACCACTCACAAGACCCTCAGAGGTCCGAGAGGCGGTCTCATTCTTTCAAAAGAGGAGCTTGCTCCCGCAATCAACAAATCCATTTTCCCCGGCAACCAGGGCGGCCCGCTCATGCACATTATCGCCGCAAAAGCGGTCTGCTTCGGCGAAGCTCTTGACCCGTCATTCAAGGTTTATCAGCAGAACATCATCGACAACTGCGCCGCTCTCGCAAAGGGACTTCTTTCAAGAGGGGTCAACCTCGTTTCGGGCGGAACGGATAATCACCTTATCCTCGTTGACCTGCGCTCGCTCGGCATAACCGGCAAGGAGCTTGAGCAGAGGCTCGACAAGGTTTATATCACCGCCAACAAAAACGCCGTTCCCAACGACCCCGAAAAGCCGTTTGTCACAAGCGGCATAAGGCTCGGCACGGCGGCCGTCACCTCGAGAGGTCTCGGCACGGCTGAAATGGACAGGATTGCCGAGTTCATTTATCTCTGCGCAACCGATTTTGATAACAGCGCAGACAAAATCAGAGCCGAGGTCGGCGAAATCTGCAAGCGTTTCCCCATTTATGAGTAATTTTCAATGGAGATGAAATAAATGAACGGAATTTTCACGGCGCTTCTCACGCCGTTTAACGATGATTACACGATCAACGAATCGTCTCTCAGAAAGCTTGTTGAATTTAACCTTGAAAAGGGTGTCAACGGCTTTTATGTCGGCGGAAGCACGGGCGAAGGCATGGTTATGTCGCCCGAGGAGCGCAAAGAGGTTTTTCGCATCGTCAAAGAGGCGGCGGGAGACAGAGTTCCGATGATTGCCCATTGCGGAGCAATCTCGACCGATTCCGCAATCGACATGGCGAAAACGGCGGAAGCCCTCGGCTACACCGCAGTTTCGGCAGTCGCTCCCTTTTATTATTCTTTCCCCTACCCCGCAATCAGAAAATACTATGACGATATCGTATCGAGCGTATCAATTCCGATGGTCGTTTATAATTTCCCGGGCGGCAACGGCTTCACATTCACGGCAGATTATGCCGCGGAAATGTTTGAGGATGAGCGTTTTATCGGCATAAAGCACACCTCGGCTGACCTTTTCGCCCTCCAGCAGTTCAAGCAGAAAATCAAAAGACCCGTCACGGTATTCAACGGCTTTGACGAAATGTGCCTCGGCGGTCTTTCGATGGGCGCAGACGGCGCAATCGGCAGCACATATAATTTCATGGCGGACAGATTTTTGAAAATCTACGATGAATTCCATAACGGAAGCATTGAAAAGGCTCAGGAAATTCAGAACGGCGCAAACGAAATTATTGCCGAAATGATAAAATACGGCGTTTTTCAATGCGAAAAAGCCGTGCTGACCCATATGGGCATAGATATGGGCCCGTGCAGACGGCCGTTCCTGCCGATAAGCAAAGAGGGCTTTGAAGCAATGAAAAAGGTTGCCGATGACTGCAAGGCATGGAAAGCAGAATAAAGTAACAGAACGCAAACAGGCGGCTTGACTTATCGTCAGACCGCCTGATTTTTTCGGATTTATCAACACGAATTTTGAAATTGGCTCGGTAGTTCCGCGGGATTTGATTTGTTTTCACGGACAGCCGCAAGGGCTGTCCCTACGGTTTGTTTTCATTTTGTAGGGGA
>CAYXVM010000076.1:0-8791 GCA_964468465.1 uncultured Clostridium sp. | reverse complement strand
CAGAGAGAAGCTTCAGGAGAGACTTGCAAAGCTCTCGGGCGGCGTTGCAGTTATTAAGGTTGGCGCAGCAACCGAAACCGAGATGAAGGAGAAGAAGCTCCGCATTGAGGACGCTCTTGCAGCAACCAAGGCAGCAGTTGAAGAAGGCTGCGTTGCAGGCGGCGGCGTTGCTCTGCTCAATGCAGTCGGCAGCGTAAAGGCTCTGCTTGAATCTGCAGAGGATGCCGACGAAAAGACAGGCATCAAGATTGTTCTCAAGGCTCTTGAGGAGCCCGTTCGTCAGATTGCGGCAAACGCAGGTCTTGAAGGTTCAATCATCATCAATGCAATCCAGGAGAGCGGCAAGGTCGGTTACGGCTATGACTTCGCTAAGGACGTTTACTGCGACATGGCTGCCGCAGGCATCCTTGACCCCACAAAGGTAACCCGTTCCGCACTTCAGAATGCGGCTTCGGTAGCTTCAATGGTTCTCACAACCGAAAGCCTCGTTACCGATAAGCCTGATCCCGCAGCAGATGCCGCAAATGCTGCTGCAATGGCAGCTGCCCAGGGCGGCGGAATGTATTAATATTTCCGGACCCAAAAGGTAAATTATACCGTCCCGAGATTATCCTTCGGCGGCTTTTCATGGCTGCCGAATGGATTTCTTAGGGCGGTTTTAATATTTTGTTCACCAAATCTTAATAAATAGTTGTGTATATTGGTTTGACATTTACGGAAAAGTGTGCTAAAATGCAAATATCAAATAAAATTTGATAAAAAACAGGAGGACAAAAAGATGAAGAAACTCAAATCAATGCTTGCCGCTCTTCTTGCAATGCTTATGATTTTCAGCTGTGCGGCTGTATCGTATGCAACAGATGACGGCAACGGAAGCGCTGCAACGGCAACCAAGCTCGGCACAGACAATGCAGGAGCCAAAGGTTTTATCGAAGCAGCAGACGACAAAGACTATTACTACGTCATTCCCGATGATGGCGGTCTTGCAACGGTAACGCTGAAGCACGCAGCCATCGCAGAAGCTGCCGCAGGCTCGTCTTATTTTAAAGTCGAGATTTTCGACAGCGAGGAAGTTCTCATTGCAGAGTTCGTTTCCGAGGGTAACCAGGCAAGTGTGAATTCTCCCAAATTCGCAGTTGTTAAGGGCGCAAAGTATTATGTCTGCGTTTCAAAGGGCAATATTCTTAACTCAGCCCTTGAATACACCGTTTCCGCTTCCATCAACAACAGCGCTCTTGTTGAGAAAGAGCCCAACGATGAAACAGGAAAGGCTACAGCCGTTAAGCTTTCAGAGGTAAACAACGCTCAGAAAACATACAAATATTACGGCAACATTTCCTCTGCATCCGATGTCGATATCTACAGATTCACTCTTTCAGCTCCCGGTCTTGTCTTTGTTTATGTTTACAACAGCGAGAATTCAGACAAGGGAAGCTTCAAGGCAACTCTCGGCTATTCATCCGAGGCTGTAGGCGGTGCAAGCGTTCTTAATGAAAGCCTCGGTGCCATTGAGGTCAAGAAGGCAGACTCATACAATGCCATTTCCGATGTCGGACTCGGCAGCGGAGAGTATTTTGTAAAAGTATCGGGTATCGGCGGCAGCAAGGGCGGCTACGGCATCATTGTTTTCAATGTTCCCGTTTCCGACGCAGAGACCGAGCCTAACAATTCTCCCGAAACAGCTGATGTTGCCCCGATTAATGCTATTGAGGCAACAAAGCTCCAGATAGTCCGTGCATGCCTTAGCACGGCAGACGATGTTGACTATTTTAAAATCACCGTTCCTTCAGGAACAAACGGCTATAATATCAAGGTTGCCGCAAGCGCAGGCGCTTCAAAGACAGCGGGAAGCTGGAAGGTAAGCGTTATCAGCTCTGCAGGCAAAGAGGTCGTCGCCGAAACAACTGCAACCGACAAGGCCGCCGCAACCCTTTCAACCGATGCCGGTCTTGCCGCAGGCACATATTATATTAAGGTTATCAGAGGAACCAATTACAATCCCGGAGTTTATACCGTTTCCGTTCAGGTTAAGGAAAAGAAAGCTGATGACTCAGAGAAGGATAAGAGCTGGATTGATAAGCTTAAGGACCTTGATTGGAAAGGCTTCATGGATAACTTCACCAGCTGGTTAAATGAGCTTAATATTCTCGGTCTTATCGGCGATTTATCAAAGAATCTGCCCGATGTATTCAAGATTATAAGCGAAGTTATCGCAAAAGTCATTGTTGCTTTGGGCTGATAATCAGAAATAATATCATAATAACAAACAGACCGCTTCGTTGAGGCGGTCTGCTTTTTAAGAAATTCATTTTCCGGGAGGAAGTATAAATGCCTTTTGATAAGAAATTTCAGCCCGTTCTCAGATTTGCGGTCGTCAGCGATATACATTATAAAGATGAGGATACCGTTGAGCGTTCAAGAATGAAATCGGCGGTTGAAACGGCTTATTCGCTGAGCAAGGGTGAGGATTACCCGAAGCTTGACGCTCTCTGCGTTGTCGGCGATTTTGCAAACAGCGGCACCGAAACTCAGATGCGTGCCTTTAAACAGACTCTTGACGATACGGTAAAAAGCGAAACCGAGGTTATTGTGTCGCTTGCAAGCCATGAGTTCAGCTCCGACGGAGAGGAGAATGCGCTCAAGCGTTTCGACGAGATTTTCAGAATACCTTCCGATGTTCATAAAGTGATAAACGGTTATCATTTCATCAGCCTCAGCTGCACAAAGGGCTGTCATTTTGACGATGCAAAAAAAGAATGGGCGGCGGAAGAACTGAAAAAAGCCGCAAAGGACGACCCGAAAAAGCCGATTTTCTTCTTTCAGCATCCGCATATCAGCGGAACGGTTTACGGCAGCGCGAATTGGGGCGAGGACGAGCTGACTCCTATTTTAATGAATTATCCTCAGATTATCGACTTTTCAGGTCATTCACATGCTCCGATAAACGACCCCCGTTCAATTCATCAGCAGCATTTCACATGCCTCGGCACAGGAACTCTGAGTTATTTTGAGCTTGACGAGTTCGACAAGGTTTACGGAACGATTCCGCCCGGAAACAAAAAAGCCGCTCAGATGCTTATTGTTGAGGCAGACGCCGGAAACAGAGTCAGAGTCTATCCATACGACTTGATAAGCGGTAATTTCTTCCCATACACATGGAGAATTGATACCGCATGGGACAGCGAAAGCTTCATCTACACGAGCGAACGCTATAAAAATCCTCCGCAGCCCCGTTTCCCCGAAGGAGCGGTTGCGAGAATATCCGACATAACAAATGACGGATTTACCGTCACATTCGATCAGGCTGAAATCAGTGAGGATTATGTTGACGATTATGTTGTTTCGGTCAAAAACAGCAGAGGAATCACGGTTCGCAGAGCGGCTGTATGGAGCGAATATTATTTTTACGATATGCCCGAAACCCTGAGCGTCTGCTTTGACGGACTTGATGCCGGAGAAGAATATTATGTTGAGATTTATGCAAAGGGATTCTGGAACAACAGATGTGAATTCCCGCTGAAAAGCGGCACTGTAAAATTATAATCAGATAAAAATCAAGCATTTTATCGGATTTTTCCGAAATGTGCTTGATTTTTTTGTGTGATTAGTATAAAATGGCGTTATATATATACTGGAGCAGTATTAATAATATTTTGGGATGGTGAATAAATTGGCGGAAGAAAGCAAAAAAGTACCTATCCCTGTCGCCGATGAACAAGCGGTCAGGCGTCAGGTTGACCAGCAGCACAAGCTTTATCTCAGCCCCAAGCACTATGTCGCCTATATTCTGTCGGGATTCGGCGACACAAACTGGAACACCTTCAGCAAAAGGCTGTTTTTCTTTGCAACAACCTTTCTGAAGATAAAGCCCGAGACATGGGCGACCGCCGAATCTATCAGCATTTTTGCCGATACCCTCGATAATGCCGTGTCGGGTTTGCTTATTGACAGAACGAGAACCCGCTGGGGAAGAGTAAGACCTTATATCATTCTGACCTTGCCTATCTGGTTTTTCTCTGCATTTTCTCCGTGGATAATGCCGGGAGGTCTTAGCCAGACTGCTCTGCTTTTGTGGTTTGTTGCTTTTAACTACATAGGCTCAATTGCAAACTCATTCTACAACACAAGCTATCAGATTATTCTTTTCAATCTGACGCCAAATGTTGCGGAACGAAACCGATTGATCGCAACCGATGCTTATGCTGATCTTGCGGGCGTTTGGTTGCCGTCGCTGTTCCCGTTCTTCGTTGACTTTTTGCCGAGAACGATTCCTACCCGCTATATCTATATGGGCGGTGCGTTCTTCTTCATCGCCTGCGTAATTGTATTCAGAATTTACGGCTTCTTTACTTTAAAGGAGCGGATGCCGCTTGCTTCGAGAGACGAAATGAAGCAAATGGGTCTTGTTAAAACGATTAAAACAGTCGGAACATGCCGTCCGATGTGGGTTTTGCTTGCCAAAAACTTCTTTGCGGTCGGCAAAAGCACGGGAACCATGGTTGAAGACTATTTTTGGCTCAACTGCATGGGTAAGCTGTCTATCGGAACAATTGCAGGTCTGTTTACCGGCCTGCCCAGTTACTTTGTTCTGCCTCTTGCTCCCAAGCTGACAAGAAAATTCGGCTTGAGAAATCTGGCGGTCGGCAGCTATATGTTCTGCGGAATCTGTTATTTTATTATGTGGCTTGTCGGATACCATCCCTTCGACAGCTTCATTCTCAATGTTATCTGGATTATTATTGCGCTGACCTTCTGCGGCGCTCTTAACAGCATTCAGAGATACTGCAGCACTGCGCTCAACGGCGATTTGTACGATTATGTTGAGTGGAAATCAGGAGTCAGAAACGAAGCGACCATTGCCGCGGCAATGGGTTATATCACCGGCCTTTCAACCATCGTTTCAAAGATTCTCAGCGGTTTTGTTATCGGAGCAATTCATTATCAGCCCCTGCTCGACGCTAACGGCGTTATCGTTCCTCAGACCGATCCGCATATGCTTTCGGGCATTTGGGCGGTATTTGCTCTTGCTCCCGCAATCGGAAGATTCATGAAGGGCGTCTCGCTCCTCTTCTTCAATGTCCACGGCAAAACACGAGACACGATGATGCACGATCTTGCCAGAATCAGAGCGGCAAAAATTGTTGATACCGAGCCTTCCGAAAGCGCAGAACAGGCTTAAAGAGAGAATAATTCAGACAATTGTTTCTTTATGACAAAATAATTGCTTTATTTATATTAAAAATCTCTTGCAATATTTTAAATTATATGTTAATATATCTCTGTATCATATGAAAGTGTCGCTTGACGGCTTTCAGAACATCAAGGAGGAAAGAAGCACATGACCCATTTAAAGAAATCGTTGGCATTGCTGCTTGCATTTGTCATGATTTTCAGTTCAATGACGGTTGCTGCATCTGCATGGAGCGTCGGAGATGACGGAAGAACGGTTACGTTCCAAATCAAATTCTTCAGGCAGGATAGCAAAACAGGCAACTGGATTGAGACAAAAAATGCCGCTCCCGGCGAAAAAGTTAAAGCAAGAATGTATATCGATACCGATTACTATGCTTATTCGGGCGAGCTTGCATTGCTGTTTGATTCAAGATTTTTTGACAATCCCGATTTTGGGGACGGAGTGCTCAGAAGCCTCGTGACCAGCAATGACTATTTGGGCGGCGCTTTGAGCCTTTATACTGCAGATACTGCCATTTGGCGCTCGGATGAGACTAAATTCCCTCAAAACAGAGTTAGTGAAACATTCCCTAACGGAAGACTCGTTGACAGCGGAATAATTCCTGCAGATTATTTTGACGATTTCGATATGATATTTACCGCTCTTAAGTTTGGCGGCTCATCAGGATGCACAAAGCTTGTCGGTGACGATTGGGTTGTTGAGTTTGATCTTCGGGTCAGAGATGATTATGATTATACCAAGGTTATTAACACCGAAGGTTCAGCCCGTGTTCCCGAGGAATTGACCAGCTCATCAGCCAAAAGTTTAAATGATATTATTATCAATGTTCCTCAAGGTCCTGCGGGAAGTAAAACAGAAAATATTATTCCCATGATGAACTGGGAGCCTATCGTTAACACAACTCCCGGAACACTGACCACCACAAGCAAGGTTATCCTTGACGGCAACGGCGGAAAGTTTTCAAACGATTCTTATACCCGTGATCTTCCGGGAATAATCAACACCTCTTGTACAGGCCTTTATGATGCTGCCAATTTGCCCACCAGACCCGGCTATTATTTCACGGGTTGGTCTGCTTTTGATGTACTTCCCTCAGAGGGACAGGCTTTGACAGACAGTGTTCTTGACAGCATTAACTATTCAAACCTTACCGAGGCTGAAATCGCTGCACTCGGCTGGACTCTTACTCCTGCAATGTGCCAGAATATTGAAGATAGTTACGGAATTTCATATGAACCCGGAACAGAAATTACTTCAGGACAGGTTAAGCTTCTCAATCTCAAGTCTAAGTCTGCTGCCGAGCTCAATGCTCTCGGATGCACGGTTAACGCAAACATCATTGACAAGCTTAAAGATACTTCGGCTCTCACATATCAGCATGAGTTCCAGACGCTTTACGCTCAGTGGGAGAAAGAATCTGCCGGTAAGATCCATTACACAAACAAAGTTTATGTTCAAAGAATTGATGACGAAACAAAATATGATTTGATAAACAATAAAACTGTTTATGCAGAAGCAGGTACCGTCATCAACAATCCTGAATTCCCCATGGAAGGCTTCACATTCAACTCAGCTTTGAGTGACCGTTCCGTTACAGTTTCCTCTGATAATGACTCTGTTCTGAGAAGCTATTACGATAGAAATAAATACACCTTGACTTATGCGTTCACCGATGAGTCGGGAGATCAAACCGAAACTTATGATGTCCGTTACGGCGCAGAGCTTCCCGAATGTGTTCCTTACCCGAATGCTCCGCATAAAGAAGGCCATCACTTCGTTGAATGGCGTTGGGGTGAAGACAGTAAGCCCGCAACAATGCCCGCTACGGATGTAACTCTTACCCCCAAATATGATATAAATACTTACCAGTTCATTTTTAATGCTGCTGAAGGTGTTTTTGCAAACGGCAACCGTACAAAATCATTTGTTTATGAATACGATCAGGTTCCTTCGTTGCCCGATGTTCCCACCGCTCCCGGCAAAAAGTTCCTTGAATGGGAAAGTGAGGACGGCGAATGGCCCGATAAGGTTTCTCAGAATATGACCTTCACGGCAATCTATAATGACATCCAATATAATGTAACTTTCATGGATGGCGACACGCCCATAAAGGATGGTAGCTATACAGCATATTACGGTGATGTAATTACTGAAGGAAATATTCCTATTGATTATTCTGCAAGCAAATGGGCGCTTGAAGACGGAACGGTTGTTTCATTCCCCTACACCGTAACCGGTGATGTTACCCTATATTCAGTTGAAGGCACAAATGTTTACAACATTCTTTACTATGTTGACGGAGTGCTTTACGAAACAGTTCCTACGGTTTACAACGCAAAAATTGTTCCTATTGCAGATCCTGTTAAACCCGGATACACTTTCTTAGGCTGGAACATTATTGATGAAACCATGCCTTCACATGACCTTACTATTAAAGGCTATATGAAAGCCAACGATATAACGGTCAAATTCTATGACGGCTACAGTGAGGGAGACGCGGGTCTTATTAAGGAAATGTTCGGCAAGTGCGACAAGCCTCTGACCGTTCCCGAGAATCCCTCAAGAAACGGCTACACCTTTGCAGGTTGGGAACCCTCGGTTCCTCAGACATATCCCACCGAGGATATGAGCATAACCGCAAAGTGGAATCCCGTTTCATTCACGATGAATTATGTCGATTCAGACGAAACTCCGATTCTTTCACAGCCTGTTCCCTGCGGCAGCAAAGTTACTCCTCCGACACCCTCAAAGCCGGGTTATACTTTTGCAAAATGGGTTGACGAAACGGGCGCAGATGTTGATTTTGATACCTTCACCATGCCCGCAGAGGATGTAACGGTTAAAGCTGACTGGACTCCTATTAAGTACACAATTACTTTTAATACAAACGGCGGCGTTCCCGAAAGCATGGAGCTGATAACCGCTGACTATGGCGAGAGCATTAATCCTCCTGCGAATCCGACTATGGAAGGATTTACATTTGCAGGCTGGCTTGATGTCGGCACCGGAGTAATTCACCCAACAGTTCCGACAGAAATGCCTCTCGGCGGCCTTAACCTCAAGGCAACATGGAATGCAAATACTCATGTCGCAATATTCAATGCAAACGGCGGTGCTTTCGCAGACGGCGAACCCTTAAAGACTGAGAATGTTGCTTACGGCGATGAAATTACCGTTCCCGCTGATCCGACAAGAGAGGGCTACACCTTCGAAGGCTGGACTCCTCAGATTCCTCAGGCCATGCCGGATGAAAATGTTACATTTACCGCAACATGGGCTCCTATCCAGGAAGGTCCGGTAGAGTATACCATTAATGTTATAACAATCAATCCCGCAACAGGCGATGAGATCACTACTGTCAAGACTTTCAGCGCCGCTGACGGAGAGACGGTTGAAATCGTCACCGTAGGCACTGATTCAACGGCAGATAAAGTTCACTATTATGAGCTTCTCTCCGATTCCGAGGGCAATATTCCCGATACGGATAATGCCAACAACAAGCTTTCACTTACCGTTGATAAGAACGGCACAAACGAGCTGACGGTTTACTTCAAGCTCAAGACCGTTACCGTCACCTTTGACCCGAACGGCGGTATG
>CAYXVM010000075.1:0-8863 GCA_964468465.1 uncultured Clostridium sp. | reverse complement strand
ATATTATTCAGAAAATCGGAGGTGTTGATTTTGCCGAAAGCTGAATACAGAAGCTCAATCCGCTCAAAGAATCTGATTAAAAAAGCTCTTGCAAAGCTGATTCATACAAAAGATGTTTCAAAGATAACCGTTTCCGATATTATCAGAGAAGCGGATATCAGCCGAGGAACCTTTTATGCACATTATGCCGATGTCAACAGCGTTGTGGAGCAGATAGAGAGCGAAGAACTGCAAAAAATAATTGATTATGTTAACCGTTTCGGCGTTGAGAATGTCTCAAATAATGTTGCAACATTCATAAAAATGATTTGCGAATATCTCAGCAACGATATGGAGTATTACAGAATGCTCACGCAGTCAAATGTGCTTGACAGCTTCATCTGGAGACTTGTTAATGTCTATTATGACATTCTTCTTGAATCCATTGTTTCAACAGAGAAACACCGTGATATCGATGAGGCTAATCTTTATCTGCTTTATATTACTTCCGCTGCAAAAACGGTTCTTGTCAATTGGCTCAGCGGCGAGATAAAGGGAACGCCCGAGCAGATCGCCGAAAGGCTCGGCAAGCTGATAAGCCTGAATCAGAAGTATTATGAGGATTAACAATCTGCACAAATTAATGCGAAAATGAAACAAACGGTCTGTATCGATTTAACCGATGCAGACCGTTTTTGCGTTCATTATTACACTCCGAGGATTCCGAGAAATCCGTAAGAAAACGCCGCCATAATCAGATTGGCAATCAGTACTCCCAACGCGATAATCGGGAAAGAGGTTTTGATCCGGATATCAAGCAGGGCGGCAATCAATGCGCCCGTCCAGCCGCCGGTTCCGGGCAGGGGAATCGCAACGAAAGCAAGAAGCCCCCAATTTCTCCAGCGCTTGACCTTTTCGCTCTTTCTCATTGAGCGAATTTCAAGCTTTTCAATCAGCCCTCTTGTTGCTTTGAACCTTTTCAGAAACTTAAATATTTTTCTGATAAATAAAAGAATAAACGGTATCGGCAAAATATTGCCGAGATAACAGATAACAAACGCCTTTGTTAGCTCAACGCCGAGAAGCTTTGCCGCAATCATGCCGCCTCTGAGTTCAACTATCGGCAGCATTGAGATTATAAAAATAATCAGCTCTTTCGGAATTGACCCCTGAAACACTCCGACAAGATAATCGGTTATAGCTTCGGTCATCAAAAGCCTCCTTTTCAGACAATGTGCTGCTCAATCAGAAAATCATGCGCACTTTGAAGAATATTTCTGTCATTGATAAACCGCAGGGTGTCCATGGCTTTGCCGAAGCTCAGCCAAATATAGTCCTCAATTTCCTCTCTCTGGATGGTTGTTTGGGTGTCTTTTGTCTTTGCAAGAAAAATAGTAACGGATTTTTCAACTCTGCCCTGAATCGTATATTCGGATTTTGAAGCGAACTGAGGCAGAATCTGAATGTGGATTCCCGTTTCTTCAAGCACCTCTCTGATTGCGGTCTGCTCAAAGGTTTCGCCCTTTTCGATATGACCTTTCGGGAAGCCCCAATGAGTGCTTCTTCTGTTCTTAATCAGAAGATAACGAACCTCATCGTTGATAATGCGGTAAACCACCGCACCGCATGAGCGCTCATAAAGGCATTCGAGCTTATAGTCTCTGTCTTTTTCCGCAAAAGCGATTGCGTCCTCGATTTGATAAGAAATAAATCTCATGCTTTTCGGAGCAACGACATAAACGGTCGGGCCGCCGTTGTTCCGCTTGATTGAGGCGATAACTCTGCCGTCAAAGGTTCTGACGGGATGATTTATGCCCATAATATAAGCGCCCGAGGAGAGACTGTCATATCTTTTCTTTCCCTCAATAACTCCGAAATTCAGCTGATAAACAAAGCCGAACTGCCTGTTTACGGAGCGGATAGGGTTGGTAACCCTGACTCTGACATATTTGCCGAGCATTATACCACGCCTTTCAAAGGGTTATTATAACCCGGATTAAATACCAAATTATTATACTAAAAATGAGCCTGTAAAACAATAGTTTTAGCAAAAAAACAGCAAATTTTTATGATTCGTTGGTATATCGGGAAAAAACAAGGGGATTTTTATTAAAATCGGCTAAACGATTGAGGCTTTAACCGAGTTGTATCTTTTCTTTTAATGCTATTGACTTAAAAATGTGCAATTGATATACTGTTTTTTGAAGGGAGAGTTGAAAATGGATATCGGTCTGCTTCTGGAGCTTGTTCGTTCAACAACCCAAAGCCCCTCAAAGCTGTCAAGGCAGGCGGCGTGCGGCAAAGAAGCCGTGCTCGTTGAGGGCAGAAATTTTCTCGGAAGCGAAAAGCTGATTACCGTTCGTGCCGACACAAGCACGGAGGGCTTCCCTGAGCATACGCATGATTATATCGAGATTGTTTATATGTGTCAGGGCAAGACCGAGCATATTGTCAACGGCGAAAGGGTTTTGCTTGCTCAGGGCGATTTCCTTTTTTTGAGTCAGAATTCAAAGCAGATAAATCTGCCGTCGGGCAAGGACGATATTGCGGTCAATTTTATCGTTCATCCCGATTTTTTGAAGCAGATTTTAGCTATGCTCGGAGAAAAAGAAACGATGATTCACCGCTTCATTATTGAATGCTTGACGGGCGACACGGGCAAAGCGACCTTTCTTCATTTCTGCGCTTCAAAATCTCCCGCGGTTCAGAATCTTGTTGAAAACATGATATGGAATCATTTATATGAGACCCCTTATTCGGATAAAATCAACGAGCTGACAATGAGCCTGCTGTTAATTCATCTGATGAACAATGTTGAGGATATCAGCTATAACGGCAGCGGAAATCCGCTCGTTTTCAGGATGCTGGATTATATCGAAAATCACTATGCCGACGGCAGCCTGACGGAGCTGAGCGAGCTGACTTTTTATGATGTCAACGCTCTGTCAAAGCAGATAAAACGCCTGACCGGGAAGAATTATACTCAGTTTCTTCAGGAAAAGCGGATTTCAAAGGCGTGCAGTCTGCTGAAAAACACCGATATGGGCATAAAGGAAATAGCTCAGCAGGTTGGCTATGACAATATCAGCTATTTTCACAGGCTGTTTTCAAAAGCCTGCGGCATGTCGCCGAAAAAATACCGTGACCGAGAAAAAGGAATATGAAAGACGGCTTGCGTCGGTTCAAAAATCAACCGATACAAGCCGTTTAACTGTTTATACGCTTATTCCGCAATTTTTACTGCGGTTTCGTCTTTTTGCCTGACTTCATCGGCAACAAGGCGTCTGCGCTCTGCAAGGTCGTGATACATACGCTCACGCATCTTTTTGTCGATGGGATAGAAGAATTTCGGCACTATTCCGAATGCGCTTGTGATGATGGGGATGCCCGTTCCGAGAGCGAAAAGCCACCATTTTGCTCTGTAGCTCTGAGTGCCGATTTCCTTGCCCTGAACATAGCCGATTTTTGCGAGAATAAAGCTCTTAACCGAGGTCATTATGACGGTCTGCATTTTGGTAACAAGTCCCTTTGCAACGCCCGTCATCGCCTCAACTCTGTAGCCGTTTTTCCATTCGCAGTAATCCATGGCTTCGTTATAAAGCTCGTCGGGAATAACATGGCGCAGACCGTAGACCCACATTTCAACGAATTCTTCAATCATCATAACGGGAATCATAACCTTGCGTTTCATGAAGTTTTTGTTTATTGAGCCGATTCCGAAAACGATAAGCCAGCACATATCCGTCCAGATATCCTCGGCAATCCAAAGTTTCTTTGAAGTGAATTTTCTGCGCAGGGGAGCGACAAAGGAATAGCTGATGTTAAGAATCGGGTAGGCGGGGATGCCGACAATTGTCTGAAGCGAAGCCTGACCCAAAACATCAATGTAGTAGTCGGAGCGGCTCTGCGAAATGCCGAAGCCAGCAAGAAAATCCGACAGGGTAATCAAAAGCAGAGGCTTGTTGTTGATTATCGCTTTCAGACCGTCGATAACCCTCGGCTTTTCAAGTGACTGCATAACACGCTCTCTTGACACAAGATAGAACCAGAATGTCATTGCGGCGGAAAGAACCGCCGTGAGACTGCCCATGCCGATGAAAAGACTGCTCAGCTTCATGCGGATTATTTTGGAGTTGATAAGGTCGATCAGTATTCCCATTGTCCATTCGGGAATCTGTTCGCCTAAAAAGCGGGAGAAAAATTTCGCCTGAGATATCAGACGCACTCTTTCTTCGGGGTTCGGCGTGATGGTCGCAAGCAAACCCGTCTGCGAAATGTTAAGAAATGTGCCCGCCGTCTCGTTGATAACGCTGAAAGCGAAAAAGTAGATAAGCTTCGGTAGATATGTTGTTGAGGTATTGGGGAAAAACAGAGGCATGAACCAATAGAGCATTCCGAACAGGGTGAGGGGAATTTTCATCCAGATAAGATACGGTCTGAATTTGCCCCAGCGGGTTCGGGTGCGGTCAACAATGGCGCTGATAAAGGTGTCGTTGATGATATCCCATGCGCCTGTGAAAAGAGAAACAATTCCGTTGATTTTGAAGTCAATTCCGACAACATCCCAAATGAATCGGTTGCCGTATTTTCCGATGGAAAAGCTTGCGGCAAAATCCTGGGCTATGTATGCCGCCGTTTCCATGTTGCCGACATAACGCCTTGTCAGCATCTGGTCTTTCATATGTTTGCCTCCTCTTTACGGAAGTGCTCCCGTCAGGCTCTTTAACTGCCGACGGGCTTTTGCCACGGATTATTCAGCCGAATAACGAAAATCCGAAATAAGTTTGGTAAATATTAACTACTTTTATTAACTATAATCGTTGCTTTATGGTTATATTACTATTTTACTTCAATATGCTTCAGAAAAAAAGGTTCTTTATTATTCAAAAAGTGTCCTTATCTGCAACTGAGCAATAAAAGCGGTTTACATTGTTTTTATTTGATTGAGAGCTTTACCGTTACCCTATGCAGGAATTGTTGAACATTCCGAAAAAAGCCGCAAAAAATCAAATTTAATATTGATTTTGGCAGTTGAAAAAAGGAAAGCAATATTGTATAATTAATAAGATATCCGAAGAAAGGCGGCGGTGTCACGGAAAGGCAGAAAAGAGTTGCGGCGATACATGATGTTTCGGGCATCGGCAAATGCTCGCTGACCGCCGCAATACCGATAATCTCGGCGGCAGGCATTGAAACGGCGGCTATGCCCACGGCGGTGCTCTCAACTCATACGGGAGACATGACGGGCTTTACCTACCGTGACCTGACAGGCGACCTTCGCCCCTTTGCCGCTCATTGGAAATCGCTCGGAATCCGATTTGACGGAATTTACAGCGGTTTTCTCGGCTCAACGGAGCAGGTGGAAATAGTCAGCTCGTTCATTGATGATTTCAAGGACGGCGGAACCGTTGTTCTCGTTGACCCCGCTATGGCGGACGGCGGCAGAATGTACACAACCTTTGACAGCGGCTTTGCAAAGAAAATGACTTCGCTTTGCAAAAAGGCTGATATTATTGTTCCTAACATTACGGAAGCGTTCTTTCTGCTCGGCGAGGAATACAGAGAACCGCCATACAGCAAGGAATTTATTGAAGCGCTTGCAAATCGGCTTTTGTGGCTCGGCCCGCCCATGGTTGTGCTGACGGGCGTTTCATTTGATGACGATAAAATCGGCTGTGCTGTTTTTCAAAAGGGAAAAGAGCCTTTTTATCGTTTTTCGGAAAAATATTCGGGAACATATTACGGCACGGGCGATATTTTCGCTTCCGCCCTGCTCGGAGCGTATCTTCGGGGCAAGAACATTTTTGAGAGCGCCGAAATTGCGCTCGATTTCACCTGCGCCGCAATTAAACGAACCTTTGAGGCAAAAACCGACACCAGGCTCGGAGTTAATTTTGAGCAGGGTCTAGGCGACTATATAAACAGATTGGGAGGCTGACTATGAGCTTTGCGGATAAAGTTTTTATCGAAACCTGCAAGGATATTCTTCAAAACGGATTTTGGGATACCGAGCTTGATGTTCGCCCCAAATGGGAGGACGGAACCCCTGCGCACACGGTCAAAAAATTCGGAGTTGTCAACAGATACGATTTAAGCAAGGAATTTCCTGCTCAGACAATCAGAAAAACCTTTCTCAAAAGCGCAGTTGACGAGCTTCTCTGGATTTGGCAGAAGAAATCCAACAATATCCATGACCTGAGAGGCAATATCTGGGATTCCTGGGCTGACGAAAACGGAAGCATCGGCAAGGCTTACGGCTATCAGCTCGGCGTTAAGCATCATTACAAAGAGGGCGACATGGATCAGGTTGACAGAGTGCTTTATGACCTGAAGCATAATCCTCAGAGCAGAAGAATCCTGACAAATATATATGTTCATCAGGATCTGAGTGAAATGGCGCTTTACCCCTGCGCCTACAGCATGACCTTCAATGTTTCGGGCAAAAAGCTCAATGCCATTCTCAATCAGCGTTCGCAGGATATGCTTGCGGCGAACTGCTGGAATGTCTGCCAATATGCGGCGCTTGTCTGCATGTTTGCGCAGGTCAGCGGTCTTGAACCCGGCGAGCTTGTGCATGTTATCGCCGACGCTCATATTTATGACCGCCATGTTCCGATAGTTGAGGAGCTTATCAGCAGAGAGCCTTATGACGCTCCCGATTTTGTTATGGATAAATCAATAACCGATTTCTATGATTTTACAAGGGACAGCTTCTCTCTTGAAAATTATAAATACCATGAGTTCAATGAAAAAATACCGGTAGCGATATAAATATATAAGAGGAGATTTTTCAATGAAAGCAATTGTTTGCGTTGATGAAAATTGGGGAATCGGAAATGAAGGCGATCTGCTCTTTCATATTCCCGCCGACATGAAGTATTTCAAAGAGAAAACCATGGGCAATGTTGTTGTTATGGGCATTTCAACCTTTAAGTCTCTGCCCGGTCAGAAGCCGCTTGCAGACAGAGTAAACATTGTTCTCACATCGGATGAAAGCTGGTCGGCTCCGGGCGTTGTTCCCTGCCATTCGCTTGACGAGCTGTTTGAAATTCTGAAAAGATACGATTCAAGCACGGTTTTCGTCATCGGCGGAGCTTCGGTTTATGAACAGCTTTTGCCATATTGCGACACGGCTTATGTAACAAAGGTGTCGTCGTCAAAGCCTGCCGACAGCTTCTTCCCGAACCTTGATGAAAATGAGGATTGGGTGCTTGCCCGCCAAAAGGACGAAGCGGAGCATAAAGGGCTGAAATACAGATTCACTACATACAAAAGCATCTGAAATATATAAACATAATTTAGGAGGATATTTTAATTATGGAAAAGAAAGTCGGCTATGCCGTTGTAGGTCTCGGCGTCGGATTGCGTCATGCGGAAGCGGCGGCAAAGTCAAAAAATGCAAACCTTATCGCAGTTTGCGATTTGCTTCAGGAAAGGCTCGATAAAGCGAAAGAGATTTGTCCCGATGTTCTTACATATCTTGATTTTGACGAAATGCTCAAGAATCCCGATATTGATGCGATCAGCATCGCAGTTCCCAGCGGAATGCACGCCGAATTTGCCGTTAAGGCAATGAAAGCGGGCAAGAATGTTCTTGTTGAAAAGCCTGTTGATATCACCGTCGAGGCAGCTCTCAGAATCGAAAAGGCAAGGCAGGAAACCGGAATGAAAGCCGGCGTTGTTCATCAGAACAGATATAATCCCGATATGCCCCTGATGCATGATGCTGTTGTCAGCGGAAGGATCGGCAAGGTTCTTTTCGGCGATTTTGCGGTTAAATGGTTCAGAACTCAGGAATATTACGATAAAGGCGGCTGGAGAGGCACATGGGAAATGGACGGCGGCGGATCGCTTATGAATCAGGCTGTTCACACCGTTGACCTCATGCAGTGGCTCATGAACAGCGAAGTTGAGAGCGTTACATCTCAGACCGCTATTTATAATCATAAGATTGATACAGAGGATTTCACGGCTTCGCTCATCAAGTTTAAATCGGGCGCAGTTGCAACCTTTATCAGCACAACCTGCGCATATCCCGGTCTGAGCACCGATATCAGAGTTTACGGCACAAACGGCTCGATGGAAGCAAATCAGGATAAACTCACTCTCTGGAAGTTCAAGGACGCTCCCGAGGGAGAGGAAGAGGAAATGCTCAAGAAGTATACGGGCAACGCCGCTGCAGCGGCTCTTGACCCGACTCTCTGCCTCGGCCATAACTCTGTTGTTGAGGATATGATAAGCGCAATTCTTGAGGACAGAGACCCTGCAATCCTGCCCATGGAGGCAATTAAGAGCGTCAGAATCGTTAACGCCGTTTATGAATCGGCGAGAACGGGCAAAACAGTTTATTTTGATTGATTGAGTGAAAAATATGGGAAATATTTGGCATGACATAAGCCCCAAAAGAATAACGCCCGAGGATTTTATTGCGGTTATCGAAATAACCAAGGGCAGCAAACGGAAATATGAGCTTGATAAAGAGACGGGTCTGCTCATTCTTGACCGTATTCTTTATACCTCAACTCATTATCCCGCAAACTACGGCTTTATTCCGAGAACTTACGGCGATGACGGCGACCCGCTTGATGTTGTCGTTATCTGCAGCGAGGAAATCGACCCGATGACCCTCGTGCGCTGTTATCCCATCGGCGTTATAACGATGAAAGACGGCGGAAAGCTTGACGAAAAGATAATTTCAATTCCGTTCAACGATCCGAACTATAACGCCTACAAAGATATCAGCGAGCTGCCGCCGCATATCTTTGAGGAAATGCGCCACTTCTTTTCTGTTTATAAGAGCCTTGAGGGCAAGGAAACCGTTGTTGATGAGGTTCAGAACAGAGAAAGAGCTGTTGAAATAATCAAAAAGTGCATTAATAATTAC
>CAYXVM010000074.1:0-8870 GCA_964468465.1 uncultured Clostridium sp. | reverse complement strand
AACAGCAGAATTCGCAGAAATAAAACGGCTCTTTGGCGCTCTTGTTTTCGGCGTAAGCCTTTGTATACTCAAGAGAAGCATACATTCTGCTCTCAACATCGGAGATATCCGAATAGTTTTCGCCGATGGGCACGGCCTTGAATTCAAGGTGAGAGTTTTCGTAATGAACGATTGCCGAGGGGTTGCGGCTCTTGATATATTTCCTCATTGCCCTGTGGTTTTTGCCCGCTCCCGATTCGTTGCCGAGCGACCACATGATAACGCAGGGGAAATTCTTGTCTCTTTCAAAAAGTCTTTCCGCTCTGTCAACATAGGCATCTTCCCATTCGTCATCGGTTGAAAGCTTCGACCAGCGCTCCCAATCCCAGGTGTCACGGTATTCAAAGCCCATGCCGTGAGTTTCAATATCTGCTTCATCAATGACCATAAGGCCGTACTCAGCGCACATTTCGAGAAATCTCGGGTCATTGGGGTAATGAGAGGTTCTCACGGCGTTGCAGTTGCCCTGCTTGATGATATGAATGTCATGCAGCATATGCGCTTCGTCGACATAATAGCCTGTTTCGGGGTTTGAATCGTGGCGGTTAATGCCGAAAAGCTTTATCGGCTTGTTGTTGAAATATGCAACATTGCCTTTGATTTCAAGCTTCTTGAAGCCGAGCTTAAACGGAATTATTTCACCCGAGCAGAAAACAAGCAGGGTGTAGAGCACGGGCTTTTCGCTGCTCCAGAGGGCGGGCGAATCAACCGTGAAATCAATTTTTCCGCTTCCGCTTGCCGCTTCTTTTCCGTCGGGAGAGAGCAGCTTCCATTCCGTCTCCGCTTCGCCGTCAAAAACAATATCTGCGCTGACAAAGGCACGGTCAAGCCCGTCGGAAAGCTCGGTTTTGATATAAATATCTTTTATATGATTTTTGCTTCTTTCAAGAATATAAACCTCTCTGAATATGCCCGAAAGGCGGAACATATCCTGATCTTCAAGGTAGCTTCCGTCGCACCATTTAACAACAACGGCGTCAACCGTGTTTTCGCCGTCAACAAGATAATCGGTTATGTCAACCTCGCTTGTGCAATGGCTGACCTGACTGTAAGCGGCAAAAGCTCCGTTGATGAAAAGATAAAAGCATGAGGAAACACCCTCAAAATTTATGTAGTATTTTTTATCTTCCTTTTTGGAGATATTGAATTTTCTGTTATAATGACCTGCGGGGTTCATGTCGGGAACATGGGGCGGGTCAAGCGGAAAAGGATAGAAAAGGTTGCTGTAAAGCGGAACATCGTAGCCCTTGCCGAGCTCGG
This sequence comes from uncultured Clostridium sp., assembly GCA_964468465.1. Classification (GTDB taxonomy): domain Bacteria; phylum Bacillota; class Clostridia; order Oscillospirales; family Acutalibacteraceae; genus CAG-177. Next base: position 7,571 of record CAYXVM010000074.1, on the reverse strand, counting down.
TCTGCCAGCATTTCGGAACGGGGATTGAGTCTGTAAACTCTGCGTCAAGAAAATCATCGCCGATATCCTCAAATGACTCGTAAAATTTGAAATTCCATTCGCCGCAAAGAGAATAGAATCTGTCCGAATTTTCACGCCTGCCGCCGATTGCGCCGCTTTCACTTCTGTAAGGAATGAAATAAGCCCTCGGCTTTTCACAGCCAATGTGCAGGGCGTTCAGGTCTTTATGATATGCCTTTATCTTCATAGATGCCTCCGATTATTTTTTTATTAATATATCATACCGCCGTTGCTTTTTCAAGGCAAACAAGAGCTTTTTTGAATTCATCCGAGCTTATTCCCGAATAATTTATCAGAGCAAGATGCTCTCCTGCGTCCTTCTTGCCGACATAGTATTCCGAGAGAAAAGCGATTTTTATTTTTTCTTCGCCGCAGATTTCGGAAATTTCCGAGTCGCTTTTGTCCGTTGCGATTTTCAGAATGAAATGCAGACCCGAATCGGGCTCAAGAATTTCAACACGGTCGGCAATTGGGCTGTTTTCTATCTGAGAAATAATATCGTCTCTCAGAACCTTGTAACGCCGTTTCATTCGCCTGATATGGCGTTCAAAATAACCGTCGGAAATGAATTTTGCGAGCGTGTATTGTTCAAAAGCCGCAACGGTGCAGGAATAAAAGCCGAGCCGCTTTTCGTATTCACGGGCGAGAGCGGGCGGCAGAATCATGTAGCTGATTCGGATTGAGGGAGCAATTGTTTTTGAAAATGTGTTGATATATATAACCTTTCCGTTAGCGTCTGATACCTGCATGGGCGAAATCGGTTTGCCGATAAATCTGAATTCGCTGTCATATTCGTCTTCGATAATATATCTGCTGTCTTTTTCGGAAGCCCATTCAAGAATTTCAAGGCGGCGTTTCTGAGTTGTGACGGTTCCCGTCGGGAAATGGTGGGCGGGCGAAATGTGAACAACATCCGCACCCGAGCGGTAAAGCCCGTCAATGCTGATGCCGTCGTTTTCCATGTCAACATAAAGGCAGTCAACGCCGTGAGAGCGGTAAACGGCGGAAATTCGGCTGTAGGAGGGATTTTCAATCGCAACCTTTTTGTCAAATCCCAGAAGCTGAATTATTAAGCCGTATAGATATTCCGTGCCTGCGCCGATAATGACCTGAGAGGGCAAAACTCTCATTCCTCTGTTTTCGGCGAGGTATTCGCAAATTGCGTCCCTCAGACAGAGTGCGCCGTTATAAGGCACGGGATCCATCAGTTCACGGCTGTAGTTGAGAGTTACCTCACGCATAAGCTTTGCCCAGACCGAAAACGGGAAATGTTTAAGACTCACGCCGTTAGATTTAAGGTTTGCTTCGTATTTAACGGTCGGAGCGGCTTCTTCGCTCTGAGGCTGAGCGAACGGAACGATTCCGACCTGCTCCGCATAATATCCTTTTTTCTCAACAGAATAAATATACCCTTCGGCAATCAGCAGAGAATATGCCGCCTCAACCGTAACCTTGCTGACCCCGAGGTGCTCCGAAAACGAACGCTTTGACGGAAGCTTTGAGCCTGCCTCTATTCTACCCGAGGTTATGTCGTCTCTTATCATTCGGTAAAGCTGTTCATAGAGCGGAGCTTTGCTGTCTTTTTCAAATGTATAAGTAAGCATATTATCACCGTCTGGCATTAAAAAATATCAGAAAAATGGCACTTGAAACAATGCCACTTTTGATTATACTTGATTTAACAGCAAAAATCAAGTGCGAAACTCGGCGATTTTAATATGGGGTTTTGCGAAAGGCGGTTTTTTTATGAAATTTGAAAAAATCAAAAGTCTTGTTACTGCGGCGCTCTTTGCGGCAATAATCTGCGTTGCAACAGCCGTTGTAAAAATTCCTTCACCTGCAACGGGCGGTTACTTTAATCTCGGCGACTGCTTTGTTCTGCTTGCAGGCTTCTTCCTCGGCCCTGTCTACGGAGGCCTTGCGGCAGGCATCGGCTCTGCTCTGACGGATATCCTCGGCGGCTATATGCAGTATGCTCCCGCAACCTTTGTTATCAAAGCTCTTATGGCTGTTGTGGCATATTTTATCTATGTCGCTCTCAAAAAGGCATTCAAAGGCAAATTCGCATTTGTCGCAGCCATTATTGCAGGCGTCTTTGCCGAAACAATAATGGTTCTCGGCTACTTCGGCTATGAGGCTGTTGTTCTCGGCTACGGTCTCGGTGCGGCAGGCAGTATTTTTGCAAATGTAATGCAGGGCGTTGTCGGCGTTGCGGCGGCAACGGCAGTTTCGGCAGTAATTGAAAAGAGCAAAACTCTTTCATCATTTTTCAAAAGGGGAGAATAACTTTGGAAAAGCTTTTTGAACAGGCACAGGCTGCCGCAAGGGAGCTTGCCGAAAAATCGGGCATCAAGAGCGGAGATATCGTTGTTGTCGGCTGTTCCACGAGCGAGGTTATCGGCCAAAAAATCGGAACGAGCGGAACGGTAGAAGTCGCTCAGCAGATTTATGACGGCCTTGAAAGCGTTTTCGGCGAAATGGGCGTATATATCGCCGCTCAGTGCTGTGAGCATCTCAACAGAGCAATTATTCTTGAAAAAGAAAAAGCGGACGCACTCGGGCTTGAAATTGTCTGCGTTGTTCCTCACCCTCACGCAGGCGGCTCGTTCGCAACGGCGGCTTATCACTCGATGAAGAATCCCGTTGCCCTTGAAGAAATCAAGGCGGACGCAGGCATTGACATCGGTTCAACTCTTATCGGAATGCACCTTAAAAGGGTTGCCGTTCCGCTGAGACTTGAAAAAAACACTATCGGCGAAGCAAAGCTCAACGCCGCAAGAACAAGACCAAAGTTTATCGGTGGAGAAAGGGCTAAATACGAGTAACAGAATGAACCGTGCAGAGACTGAACGGAATCTGCACGGTTCATTTTATTTTATACTTCATTACATTACATATAACAGAATGCTGAGAAAATGCAGTATGCTTCCCGCAACGACAAAAAGATGAAATACTGAGTGAATGTATTTGTATTTTCTGCCGAGGCCGTAGAAAATCGCTCCGACTGTATAGGCGATACCGCCTGCAACGAGCAAAACAAATCCCGCCGTTCCGAGACCCTCAAAAACGGTTTTGGCGGTGAAAACTATGCACCAGCCCATGCCGAGATAAAGAATCATCGAGATAACCCGAAAGCTTTTAAGGTCGATTGCGTTCAATGTTATTCCGAGAGCGGCAAGCCCCCAGATAACTCCGAAAACCGTCCAGCCGAGCCATGTTTTGCTCTCTCTGAGAGTGCAGAGCGCAAACGGCGTGTAGGTTCCTGCAATGAGCAGATAAATCGAGCAATGGTCGATTATCTGAAATACCTTTTTTGCCGTGTTCGGTCTCAGCCCGTGATAGATGCTCGACATGGTGTAAAGCACAATCATCGTTGCGCCGAAGATTGCACCGCTGACAACTCCGTAAACATTCCTGTGAACAGCGGCAAACACAACGCAAAGCACCGTTGCCGTAATTCCTATTGCACCGCCGACAATGTGCGAAACCATGTTGAAAATTTCTTCGCCCTTTGTATATTTCGGCAAGATTCTGTCTTTAATTTTTGTCCTTGACATTTTTACTTTCTCCGTTTCGTCTTATAAAATCATTATATAGTTGCTGCTTTCTTTCGCAAGTGTATTCATATGTCCAAAGATTGAATATTCCGTTAAAATCCTCAAAAGTTTCGTCGGGATAAACCGTCTGATTGCCGAAAACGTAAGGCAGGGGGATTTCAACCGTTCCGTTTGAAGCGATGTAGTATTCTTTTGCAAGAGAAACGGCAACACGGTTCGATTCCTGCTTCGGAAGTTCTTCGTCAAACTTGATCTGAGTTATTGCAAAAAGAGCACATTCCGCATTCGCAAGGCGATAGAATTCAGGCGATGTTCCGTAATGCCCGTGATGAGAAACCTGTACAATGTCGCATTTAAGGTAGTCACCGTATCTGCCGACAAGAACTTTGTCGCTCTCATCAGCGCAGTCTCCCGGGAAAAGAATCTTAGTGCCCTGAGCAAGAATCATCAGTGCAGTTGAAGTGTTGTTGAAATTTTCCAAGGTGTTCGGAAATATGTCCTCATGAGTGCAAAGAACCGTAATTTCAAGATTTCGGATAAAAAATCTCTGACCTGTATGAAGCTTGATCCTTTTTATGTCGGGGCGGCTGTCGAGAGCGGTTTCAAAGCGCCTGAGTGTGCCGACAAGAGCCTCGTTCCAGCCGTAAATCTTTTCGTATTCAAGGCTCGGAAAATTATAGTAAACGGCATCAATATCGATTTCGTTTTTATGAAATTCTATTATATCGGTGAATTTTGCAATGTGGTCATCATGAGCATGAGAGAAAAACCATGCCGCAACATGAGGCTTGCCGCCTGCAAGCTTCGTTAAAAAATCAATTATTCTGACATCGTCATTGACAGAATAGATATGTGGGGCGTCAATAACAAAAAAACTTCCGTCGCAGCATCTGATAATATAACACATTCCGCAGTCAATCAGAGAGTGGTCAACCTCAAACTGCCAGAGAGTCGAGTCGGATTTTTGAGGATAACTCTTTCTGTCGGGGTCAAAATCGGGCACTGCAGGGTCTGCAACAACCCGAAGTTTATTTTCACTTTTACAAAAATAAACATTTACGCTCTTGTCCGCGGTATATGTTCGGTGATGGTTATTCTTAATCTCCGTTTCGCAAAAAACGGAATAACCGTTTTGCTCAAGCAGTTTGCATTGAATGTCATAATCAACCTTTGAACAGTTTTCAAAGATGCGCATTTCCGAACCGTCTCCGCAGTTGTATCTGCCTGAATCTTTTTTATCAATAATCGGAACATTTTCAAATATATTTTTCATATGTTACACCTCTGTTTCTTACGCTTGAATAATAACATAATTTCGGATGACAGAGCAATAGCCAAATAATGAAAAATGACCCTATTTTTGAAAAATATATTGATAAAGTATTTTCTCTGTGGTATATTGTATTTGATCTATAAACACATGAGAAACACATGAGGAGCGAATGTAAGCATGAAATGGCTGAAAAAGCCGATTTCCGTCATTCTCTGCGCCGCAATAATATTTTCCTGCTTCTGTGCGGCGGCTCAGGCATCGGAGAAAGAGGATAATCCGACAATTATGATTTCGGGCTTCCTCTGCTCTCAGCTTTATATGAATTTCGGAAAAGAAAATGAAGAAAAGGTCTGGGGAATCGAAGCGGATTCCGTAACCAAGCGCATAAAGAATGATTTTCCGAGGCTTGCGGCGACATCTGCGGGCCTTTTGCTCGGCAGAACCGAGGAGTTCGGCGAAACCCTCGGAAGCGGTGCGGCATATGTTCTTGAAAAGCTTCGCTGCAATCCCGATGGCAGCCCGGTTTATCCCGTTTCGGTCTATCCGAACAACCCTGCAACCTCAAATGTAAAATACATGAGGGAAAACGGCTTTGAAAACAATCTTTATGAAAAAAGCATGTGCACCCATCTTTCGGCTTTGACCGACCCGTCAAGGGTTTATTGCTTCCAATACGATTCACGCATGGACGCAATAACCGTTGCGGGCGAGCTTAACGATTTTATCAAAGCCGTCAAGGAATACACGGGCGCAGACAAGGTCAATATTTTTGCGCTGAGCTTTGGCGGACTTATCGTTTCAACTTATCTTTATCTTTACGGCGACGGTAACGACGCCCAAAGGGTGGTTATGAGCGTTCCCGCAATCGGCGGAACGGTTGTGCCCGACCGAATATTCAGAGGAAATATTGATTTGCCGATTGAAACGGTAGTTGAATTTTTTGAGACGGTTCTGAAAGGCGAGCATAACCTTGCAAGAGCTTTTGAGGGCGATAATGTCGACAAGCTGAATTCAATTATCAAGGGCGCCGCTCCTGCGGTTTCGTCGTGCCTTATGTATTGGAGCAGTCTGTGGTCACTCTGCTCAACCGATCTTTATGAACAGCTTAAAGCGGATTTTCTTGACCCCGTTGAGAGCAGAAATATAATCGAAAAGAACGATATTCTTCACTATGAGATTATGCCGAAATTTGCCGAAACCTATAAAAAATGCATGGCAAACGGAACTTCAATTTCAATTCTGTGCGGAACGGGCAGCGATATTGCAACGGGCGGCAGAATAAACGGCGACCTTGTGTTGCCGACGAGCGGAGTCAGCGGAGCGGTCTGTGCTCCTCTCGGCGAGAGATTCCCCGACGGCTACACGGGCGTTAAAACCTCATGCTCAGACCCGGAGCATAACCACATTTCACCGTCAATGGAAATCGACGCTTCAAGCGCATATCTCCCCGAAAACACATGGTTCATCAATAACCAGTATCACGGGCAGTATTTTTATGAGGAATACACAAAATCGCTTGTCACCAAGCTTTTGCTGACCGATGACATCAAGGATGTTTATTCCGACCCTGATTACCCTCAGTTTGAAAATTCAAACCATGCCTACAGAACGCTTCATCTGAAATTCAACAGCAGCCCTGCGGGTTATCTCACCTCAAAGGATACGGCTCTGACGGTTGAAAACATTTCGTCCGACAGCTGCATAAAAATCCTTTCTGTTGTTTCAAACGGAGTTGACCTTGATTTTGATGCTTCGGGCAAAGAATTGATTTCGCCGGGCGAGAGCGTTGATATTCCTTTCAGCGGAGAAGTTCCCGAAGTCGGAGCAACTGCGGTGCAGATAACCGTCAGCTATGTCAAAATCGGCAGCATGAATCCGCTTTGCACCGCCGATTTCAGAGTTATGATTGATAACGGCGAAGCTCCGCAATGCGGCACGGGCTTTGTCAGCTCGGAGTTTGAAAGCAGGCTTCAAAAGGCTATTCCCGATTGGTTCTACCGCTTTCTTGCAAGGCATTCGCTCAAGGACACCGCAGAATGCATTTATAATTCCGTAACGGAAGCGTTAAACAAATAAAGACTAAAGGCTTGCATCGTTAATCGGTGCAAGCCTTTAAACATTTTTATCTGTCAGTCAGATTCCTTATCCACTTTTTGCTCACGCAGCGCCATATGCTGAGAATCGTTTTCGGAATATCCTCTCCGAGATACATTGCTATTATCAGATAAACAAAATCAACCTTTGCGAAAAGTCCGAGATAAATAACGAGCGGAACGCCTATCAGATAAAGCGAAAGGCAGTCGAAAACCACTCCGATTTTTGTGTCGCCGCCTGCTCTGAATGTGCCGACGATAAGCGTGTAGGGAATGTTCCTTATCGGCAGCCAGAGGCAGTAAAGCATAATCAGCTTTGCCGCAATGTCATATGCTCCCTGCGTTTCAATCTGAAGCAGAGAAAGCAGAGGATGTCTGACAAGCGCAAGCACCGTTCCCGTTATTATTCCGATTATCGGAGTCATAATGACGAATTTCTGAGCGAGCTTGTATGCGCCCTTTTCGTTGCCCTCTCCGATGGTTTTGCCTGTCATAATGGCGCAGGCGTGGCAGATGCCGACGAAGAATACAAACGCAATCTGCTCAATCGAGCTGAAAATAGTATATCCCGCATAGCATTCGCTGCCC
>CAYXVM010000073.1:0-8899 GCA_964468465.1 uncultured Clostridium sp. | reverse complement strand
GAGAGCAGGATTTGTTTCATCGTCACGAGGCAGATCTTTGTCTCTCCTGAGACCGCAGCGTCCTCTGACATAAATAATCGGAGTTTCATTGCAATTGCATTCTTCAGCAGCGCTTGCCTGAGTCGGAGCAAAAATTGCAAACATGAGCGAAAGGCATAAAACAATTGCAGTAAGCTTTTTGATTCTCATTTTGTCCTCCTTGTATTATCCTGTCGACAGTTTCACATGGACTTCGACAGTATTCGGAGATTATTATAGCAATTATAGCAAATACTGTCAAGCCGTCAAAAAACCCGGATTGTCTGAGAGACAACCCGGGCAAAATGCCGTATTAAGCGGAAATTATTTCTTAATCATGTAGGAGATTTCCTGGATGATGGTCCAGAGCTTTGTTCCCTTGAAAGCGATAACGAGCTTCTGAGCGAAATTTGTGTTCTCCTCGAACTTGAGGGGCTCGCTGCCGTCGTCAATAACAAGAGCCTGTGAAAGGCACATACCGCCCTGACCCTTAAGCTCAACTCTGACATATTCAAAATCGCCTGCGCCGTCGATTTGGTCGAGGTCAAGAACAACGGCATCGCTGCCGATTGCCTGCTTTAAGATAACCTTGCCGTTGGCGATGAACTGAATCTCCTCGGCGTCGGTTGCGGTAACGGTAATCTTGTGGCCGTCAACCGAAAGCTCGGTGAACATGGGATAAGCAAGGTCGGTGTTTCTGACATCGAAGCCCTCTTTGGGTCCGATTTCAAAATCATTGCCTCTGAGGATTCTTGTTACGGCGAAGAATGCGCCGTTCTGCATGGTAGCCTTGATGTTGTCAACGGTGTTTTCTTCCATCATGAATACGCTGAAGGAGCTGTCAACATTGTCAAGGGTGTGAGCGTCGGTGTTGCTGAAGCCTAAAACGGTCTTGCCGTAGGGCAGGCAGTACATGAGAAGATTATCCCAAAGAACTCTGTCATAGCCGGTTGTGCCGTTTTTCTCGTTGAGAACCTCAGTGCCGAGGCATGAGGCATATTTAAGAATAAGATCGCCGAACATCTTGACATTGTAGGGATCGTTGACCGCTTCGGGATTGGCGTTTGATTCAATCCAGTCGCCGGGATGGTTGATGTGAGAAAGACCGCCGTTATCCTGAATGAACTTTATTGCCTTTTCGTAGCCTGCTTCGTTCTCAATGCCGCCGAAGCCGTTGCCGACATCTGAGGGAAGGAAGAAGCCGTTAACATGGTTTTTGCTCAGGGAAAGATTGTTCAGCTCGTTACCGCCGGTAACGCAGACCATCTTTCTGCCTCTGTTATTGTAAGTGCCGTTTGTAACTGCGGCATAGTCCTCGTCGCTCATGTGGGCAACCTTGTAGCCGAGAAGCGTCTGATACGAATAGAGAACCTGTCTTGACGGCTCCTTGTTCCATTCAACGCCGGTTACGCCGTGGTCAGCGTTTGCAAGAAAGTCGTAGCCAAGCTCATAATATTTTTTAACCATTGTATCGAGGTCAATATTGCCGTCGCTGTAGGTGGTGTGCGAATGAAGATTGCCTCTGTAAGCGCCCCAGGCATTCTCACCGCTCCAGACAACGTCTTTATAGGGCGAAACGATGGTGTAGCCGTCGCTTTCAGCCGCAAAAGCGGTTGTGCCGAGAGCCGCCGCCTGCAAAAGCAGAGCGAAGCAGAGGAGAACGGACATTATTTTTCTTGATTTTTTCATCTTTAAAGCCTCCAACCTTTTTAATGAATTAACCACGGTTTCCGTGGCTTCCGATATCAATTATTAAAGCAGAATTTGACAAAAAAGTCAACAGTTATTTTCCACTAACCGCCCGAAGAACTTCCTGCTTGAATTCGCCGTAAATCTTATATTTTTTCGAGAAAATAATATATGAAATAATCATCATTATCGGCGGAACAACGAACATCAGGAACGAGATTGCGCTTTTTGCGGCGGCGCTCTGCTGAGCAAGGCTGCCGTCAAAGCCCGTCAGGCTGAAAGCGGAATACATGATGATTGACTGCACCGTGTAAGCCATTTTCTGCAAAAAGCCTTTCATCGAGAAGGTCAGGCTCTGATTGCGCTTGCCGAGCTTATATTCGCCGTAGTCAACAACATCGGCGAGCATAACAGTCTGATTGACGAACATACTGCCCGTGCCGATTGAGGTGAGCAGATAGCAGATTCCGAGGGCGTAGACATTGCCGCCGAAAAGATATCCGACCGCCGCCATGCCGAGATAGCCTGCCGCCGCAGTTGCAAGCGAAAGCTTGTAGGTTGAGCGGTTCGTCATGAATTTTGAGCAGACGGGAATTACGAGCAGAGAGAGAACCGAGCCGACCGTGCCGAACATATTGAATGTTGACTGAAGCTTGAGGTTGCCCGCAACCGAATCGAAATAATAACTGCTGATGCCCGAGGTCATATAGAAGCCTGCGTTTGAAATCATGGCAAAAAGCATGAAAACAAGGAGCTGGTCGTTCTTTTTGATTGCGCTCAGAGCCGCTTTGAACGAGAATTTCTCGGGATTTGAGACAATCCGTCTTTCTTTGGTTGAAGCAACGCTGATTCCTGCAAAAATCACAAGGAAAACAGCCGTTATAACCGACCATTTGCCGAAGCCTGTTCTCAAGCATTCAGCATCCATCTTGCTAAGCTCACTGCTTGAAGCTCCGCCGAAATATGCAACGGCGATTGCGGTGAAAATAACGATAATTCCCTGACCGAGACCCGAAAAGGTTCTTGCAATCGTTGAAACAAGGTTTCTGTCCTTTTCTTCGCTTGCAAATGAGGGAATCATTGACCAGAACGGAATGTCCGCAAGCGTGTTCGTCATTCCCCACAGCACATAGAGCACGGCAACATAGACATAAAGTCCGACAGAGCCGAGGCTGAACCCGGGGTTGTTGAACAGCAGGCAGAGCACAACGGCGTTGAGCATTGCGCCGCCGAGAATCCACGGGCGGTATTTGCCCATTTTTGTGTGGGTGCGGTCAACGAGCATACCCATCATCGGGTCGTTGATGCCGTCCCAAATCCTTGCAAGGGGAGCGAGCACAAGCAGAAATACCGATTTTATGCCGAGAGCGTTAGTCAGATAAATCGAGAGATAGGAATAAAACATTCCGTAGCTCAGGTCAAGGCCGACAGCCCCGACGCCGTAGCCGATTTTTTCTCTGAGAGACACCTTTTCCATCAGCAGACCACCTTTTTGTCATATAGTGTTATAATACCATAATTTTGCCCCCATATCAACAATAATATATAGTTTTTTAACAGCAATAAATATGGTTTTGAGGGGCTTATTTCCGCCCCGTCTGCGTTAAAAATCTTTGAAATACACAAAGTATTCCTGCAGATTTTTGCCTTGACGGAACGAAAATCTTCTCCCTCAAAACTGCTCCGCATCTGAAATACAACAGATAATTCCCGAAAGTGCGTGAGATATTGCATTTCAGACATATTCCATTGCTGTTAAAAAACTATAGACATAGTTGCTCTTTTGTAATATAATAGCATCATTAATGACGGAAAGGACTGAATTATATAATGTATAATATTAATTTGGGAAAAAGCGGTCTCAGCGTGCCGACGGTTGCGGTCGGATGCATGAGAATCAGCAACATGAGCAAGGCAGATATCCGCAAATTTGTTGATACAGCACTTGAAAACGGCGCAAATTTCTTTGACCATGCCGATATTTACGGCGGAGGAAAGAGCGAGAGCGCATTTGCCGAAGCGGTCGAAATGAACCCCGCTTTCAGAGAAAAAATTTTTATTCAGACGAAGTGCGGAATCGTTCCCGGGAAAATGTTTGATTTTTCCTATGAACATATTATCGAATCCGTCAACGGAAGTCTTAAAAGGCTGAACACCGAATATATTGATGTGCTTCTGCTTCACAGACCCGACGCTCTTGTTGAGCCTGAGGAAGTCGCAAGGGCTTTTGACGAGCTTCATGCGGCGGGCAAGGTTCGCCATTTCGGCGTTTCAAATCAGAATCCTTATCAGATGCAGTTGCTTCAAAAGAGCCTTGATATGCCCCTTTGCGCAAATCAGCTTCAGCTCGGCATTATGCACGCTCCGATGATTCAGGCGGGAATAAATGTTAATATGTATAACGATTCCTCGGTTAACCGTGACGGCGGCGTTCTTGATTACTGCCGTCTTAACGACATCACGATTCAGCCGTGGTCGCCGCTTCAGTACGGCTTCTTTGAGGGCTGCTTCATCGACAACGAAAAATTCCCCGAGGTCAATGAGGTCATGGCAAAGCTTGCCGAAAAATACGGCGTAACAAAAACTACGATTGCGTTTGCATGGCTGCTCCGTCACCCTGCAAAATTACAGCCCGTAACGGGAACAACCAACCCCGCAAGGCTTGCCGAATGTCTCAAAGCCGCCGATGTCCGCCTGACCCGTGAGGAATGGTATTCTATTTATCTTGCGGCGGGAAATATTCTTCCCTGAGGTTTTGAAATGATTGGCAACGATGTTAAACTGATTGAATATTCAAAGGCGGTCGATCTCTGGAACTGCCTGACCCATGCGCTCGGAGCGGTGCTCTCCGTTGCGGGTCTTATAATGCTCCTGATGAAAGCCGAGGGTGCGGTTGAAATTGCCGCCGCAGCAATTTACGGCGTTTCGCTCATGGCGGTCTATACCGTTTCGGCAGTCTATCACGGGCTGAAAAGCGGCGAAACAAAGCGCAGAGCGAGGATAGCGGATCACACGGCGATTCCCGTTCTCATTGCCGGCACGGCAACTCCCTGCGCCCTGATAACGCTCAGAGGTGTCAGCACGGGTCATTGCCTGCTTGTCTTCTTGCTTGCATGGTTCTGCGCCGTTTTCGGAATAATTTCAAAAATATTCTTTTTTGAAAAACTGAAAGCCCTGACAATGACGCTTTATATCGTTTCGGGAGCGGTTATGCTGTTCAGCGTCGTTCCGATTCTTGACAGGATAAACATTCGGGCTTTCGATTTGCTTCTGGCGGGCTGTGTCAGCTATGTTATCGGAGCGATACTTTGCGGCTTGGGCAGAAAAACACCGTGGCTTCATGTTGTTTTTCATGTCTTCGTTCTGCTCGGCAGTGCACTTCACTTTTGGGCAATTTATCAATATATCTTTTGAAAATGAAGGGATAATATGTTTTATTTCTTACTCAAACCGATAATAATGTATAACTGGATTCTCATAGCGGCGGCAGTCATTCCCGCCATCTTTCTTATGGTGAAGGTATACAAATCGGACAGGCGTGAAAAGGAAAGCCCGTGGCTTTTGAAAAAGCTGGTTATCGGCGGCGTGCTTGCAACGCTGATTGCGCTGATTGAGGAACGGGTCGGAGAGCTGATTCTCTCCAATTTCGTTGAAGAAAACACCGTGCTCTACAATGCGATACTGTATTTCGTGATTGTTGCCCTCTCGGAGGAAAGCTCGAAATACATAATGATGAAAAGATACACATGGAACAGCTTGGAATTCAACTGCCAATACGACGGCGTTGTTTATGCCGCTTTCACCTCGCTCGGCTTTGCGCTTTGGGAAAACATCAATTATGTTCTGACCTACGGCTTTTCAACCGCAATTGTCAGAGCGGTTACCGCCATACCCGGTCACGCCTGCTTCGGAGTGTTCATGGGCATATTCTACGGCATTGCAAAACGGCTTGACTACAGGGGAAACAGCTTTGGTTCAAGAATAACGAGGTTCTTTGCGGTCATAATTCCCGCTCTGATTCACGGAGCTTATGACTATATCGCCACTCTGGAGGAAATGAAGTCGGGTTGGTATTTCGTGGTGTTTGTGGTTATTCTGTTTGCCGTGTCTTTCCTGCTTGTCGGCAAAACCTCAAAGAATGACAGGTATATTGATACGGTCTGAAAATAATAATACAGGCAAAAAAAGAGTGCGGTCAAAAAGCCGCACTCTTTTAAGTTAAAACGCTTCGCCGTCAAAATCGACCGTGCCGTCGGGGGTTATAACCGCCGTGTAGGTTCCGTTGGGCATTCCGTTTACTCTTGCGTCATACTGAATTACATAATTGCCGTCAATAATCTGAACAACGGGGATATTTTCGGGGGTGTCGGGTTCGGGCATATCGTATGAAAGATTTGCAGTCCAGAGAACGTTGCCGACAAGGTCGGTTTTCATAATTGCATCGGCGCTCTTGTGAGAAACAAGCAGGATTCCGTCCTCAAGCTTTCTGATTTCGGATTTTGCGCCGACATATTTCGGCTCAACCGCATTTTCGCCCGTTTCCGCATCAATTATGTACATACTGCCGTTGGCTACAAGATAAATATTATCCTTTGTGTAGTCGATAACCGAGCTTGTGGTCTGGTCAAACTCACGGCTCCAAACCTTTTTCAGCTCTCTGTCATAGCATTCAAGCGTATAAACCTTGAGGGAATAGTCAAACACTTCAAGATAAAAATGCTGAAAATCCGCCGAGAAAGTCAGATTTCTTTCAATCGGATATTCGGACTTGCAGTCGATGATATATCCGCCGTAGCCTGCGAAGAACATATACTTGGTGAAATTGGCGTTGCTCTGATTGTCAAGCTCGGCAACATAATACAAGCCCTCATACGATTCAAAATCGTAAACATCGCCGTCTTCCCTGTCGCTGTTCTGAGCATATCTGAGCTTCAGATCGTCGCCGAAGATATATCTTGCCATCGAGCGGATTTCTTCCATTGAATACATGGGTCTGACTATGTCATAATACATGAAATATGAATAGCGGTTAACCATAACCGTCGGAACGGTGTAGCTCTTGCCGTCAACGGTATAGGTGTTGACATCAACATATTTGCCGTAAAGATAGAGGCTGTCGCCCTCCATGATTCTCGTTTCGCTCTGAGTGCCTTTGATAACCGCAAAGTTGCCCGTATCGTTATAAAAATCCTCGGGAGTTTTATATGCTTCGTATTCAACGAGAGCCGTGTATTCTTTATCGTTGCTCTCAATGATTTTGGTAACATAGCAGAGGAAATTTATCTGAGCGCCTTTATAAACCTGAGGATAACGCTGAAGTGAGCTGTAGGGTGCACGGAAATAGTCGGTGTCGAAATACTGAACAATCAGCTTTTCGGTGTCGTTAAGCTCAACGCCGTCGCCACGGAGCTTAACGCTCATCAGGCCGAGGCGGTTGTCCTTTTCTGGTGAGAGTTTCTTTTCGGATTTATCGGGATTTTTGATGTTGGATTCGGCGGCAGCAGAGCCGTTTGCCGAAACCGCTCCGTCATTCTTTTTGGTAAGCTTCGGGATAACGACAATGCCCGAAACGATTAGCGCAACGCACAGAACTGCGGCGGTTATTATTAAAATCAGCTTGTTTTTGGGCTTCTTTTCCGGCATCGGTATCGGCTCAATCTTTTTCTCCTCAACAAATTTTGTCATGCAATAGGGGCAGAATTGACTCTCGTCAGGCAATTCCTTGCCGCAGGATTTACAAAACATAATTTTCACCTCGTAAATTATTATATTGTTTTTTGACAATTTTTGCAATGATTATTTACAAAAGCCCCCGAAGTGTCGGCTTTTCGGGAGCTTTTGTTCTTTCATGCTGTGCCTTATATTTGGAATATCAACTAAGTCTTGTGACAGACAAAATCTGAACTCTCTGACCTGCATACATACTTTCAACAATCTTGCGAGCGTCCGGACTGCCACACGCTGAAACAATTTGTTCGGAACGCACACCGTTTACAAGGTAAGATACCTTCCATTTGTTCATGTCAACACCTCCTTTGACGGCTTTTTTGCTTGACAGCTTTGAGGGCGGCGATGCGCTTTCTCACATTTCCGCTTCCCTGCAAGGCAAAGACCCCGAAAAAGTCCGCCGCTTTGTTGCCATGGTTTCGGCAATGGCGGATAAAATCGATGAAATCTGAGCAAAAAATTAAGCCGTTGACAGTATTCTACACCGTCAGCGGCTTTTTGTCCTATGCCGACTGCATAGGACTTTTGTTTTTTATTATGATATACTTATAATATCGGGTTTATTGTTTTGTTTTTTCTTGTAGGGGACGGGTTTCCCGTCCCGCGGGAGGCGAAACGCCTCCCCTACAGGGATTGACGGAGTATGCGATATGTGCTGTCAAATTCCAATTTGTAGGGGACGATGCCCACATCGCCTGAATTCACGGTAGGGCGGGGGCTTGCTCCCGCCGTTTTGAATTTATGAATAATAAATCGTTTTTCAAAAATGAATATAAACAAATTATTCGCCTGCGGCGAATTGGTTCATCGAGGACGCCGAACCCTACGGATTTTCCGTGAGCCGTGCATATTTTTCGGAACGCCGAGGACGGCGTTCCCTACGAGAGAATTGTGCTGTTATCTGGCGTTTTCAGGCGGCAACAGTAGGGGACGGGTCGCCCGTCCCGCATAAAAACCGTTTCAACGGATTTTAAAAATTTGTGCGTTTTCAAGCGGGCGAACGCAGTTCGCCCCTACCGTGTTGACGATGGTTTATGATGTTTTTTCAGAATGGCTGAATTGTTCAGGTTTATTGATTTGTCCGGTAGGGAACGCCGTCCCCGGCGTTCCGTGGGATTTGATGCATTTCCACGGACAGCCGCAAGAGTTGTCCCTACGGTTTTATTTTCAATTTGTAGGGGACGATGCCCACATCGTCCCAATGCAATATTTTTCATTATTCGCCTGCGGCGAATTGGTTCGTCGGGGACGCCGAACCCTACGGATTTTCCGTGAGCCGTGCATATTTTTCGGAACGCCGAGGACGGCGTTCCCTACGAGAGAATTGTGCTGTTATCTGGCGTTTTCAGGCGGCAACAGTAGGGGACGGGTCGCCCGTCCCGCATAAAAACCGTTTCAACGGATTTTAAAAATTTGTGCGTTTTCAAGCGGGCGAACGCAGTTCGCCCCTACCGTGTTGACGATG
>CAYXVM010000072.1:0-8907 GCA_964468465.1 uncultured Clostridium sp. | reverse complement strand
GCAAAAAATGCAGTAACAAGAGGAATAACGGATATTCCGTAAAAAGTTTCGTCTTTCTTTTGCAGCTTCTTCAATTCTTTTTCAAGAATCTTTCTCCCTTTATAAAGTCTGCTTTTTACCGTTCCTTCGGGAATGCCGAGAATTTCTGATATTTCGGGCAATGTGTTTTGCTCAAAATAATAAAGCATAATACACGCACGCTTTTCATCCGGCAATTTGTCAACAATCAAGCGCACCGATTCTATTATCTCGCTTTTTTCCATCAGGTCAAATGGGATACTGTCTGCCGAAAGCAGTTCAAATTCCTTTGAACTGATAATACTTTCAAAAATATCGCCGGCCTTTTTTTCTCTTGCGATATGCTTTCGGCACTCGTTGCGAACGATGGTACTGAGCCAGCTTTCAAAGCTTTTGGGGTCTCTCAGATCCTTTATATACCTTGCAACATGCATATAGCTGTTTTGCAGTGCATCTTCAATATCATCTTCGTTTTTGAGTATCACGCAGGCGACCTTGTAAGAATACTTTATCGTTTCCTTATAGAGCCTTTCAAATGCACCGTCAACGCCGTTTTGCGTATCAATAACGATTTCTGTCAGGTTGCAGAGTTCGAGCTTATCCATGCATAATCCTCTAAAATTAACATAATTTAACTGAATTATAACATAAAATTGACCGAATATTCAATAATTATTCTTAAAAATTATTTTTTAAAATTCCGGAACCGTGTTATGTTAATTCGCTTCACGGACGAACCGGCTCGCTACGGGAGAATAACGAAACGCATTGCGGTACGATGCAGGCATTGCCCGATAAGATTGAAAAGCTGAAGGAACAACCCTTGCAATAATACGACAAAACAAAAGTCACTCCTGACAGTGAACATCAGAAGTGACTTAATACTATATAATGTATATTTACGGCAAGAGCTTATCTGTTAACCTGAGCGGCGATTTCGGCATAGCCTTTCATTATCGTTGAAGCGGTCTCGTTTCCGAGAGAAATAAGCTCCTGATAATGGTCGTCAAGGATAGCCATTGAATAGTCGTTGTCGGGAACAACATAGCCGATTGCGTCATTGGCAAGACCGATTGCGATTGCATCCTCGCCGAACAGCTCACGGATTGTCTTGTATCCGAAATCCTCGCCCAAATATGATCCCTCTGCTGTCAGCGAACCGCCGCCTGCAACAAGATCCTGAACGATTTCGCCGGGCATAAGAGCGATCTTAACGCCGCCGAATTCTATATATCCGATTTCGGTGAATATGTAATATCTGTGATTCTCTTTGTAAACATCATAGTTTGCAAGGTCAAGCTTGCCGACAAGCTGAATGAGAGGATTGGTAACCTTGATTTTAACCTCTTTGAATAAAGTGTTGAGAACGGGTTCAAGCTCTTTCTCCTCTGCAGGCTCCCATGTTTCATCGAACCAGAGAGTATATCTGTCGCCTGCAAGAGCCATTTCGGCATTGATTTTATCCCAATCGGCATTTGCGTTGATAACTTCATAGGTGTTGGTGAGATTGAGAGCAATCTGACCCATTTCTCTGCCGTAACGCTCTGACTGCTGATAGCGGCGCTCAAGAGGAACATTGTCGTTTGTCAGACCTCTGCCCGCATAAATGCCTGCGATAGCTCCGTTGAAGAACATGAAGTTATAGCCCGCGTTTTCGATTGTGTCGCCCATGTAATAAACATAGTCGCCCGAAAGCTGTCTGCCGTTGTCTTTTTCGTCAACTGCAAGGCCTGCAATGTCGGGGTGAGCGGCGATGTTGACAATCATGGTGGGCTTGACCGTTTCGCTGACCTCAAAGGGAGTGAAAACAAAGCGGGTCATGTCGTTGAGAACGGAGGTTGAAGACTTTCTGTTCTTGTTGTTGAAATATTCTTCATCAAGAGACTTGACGGCATAGGTCATTGTGCCCTTTTTCATGTCCTTGATTGCTTCTGCCATTGTGTTTGCAACGGCGTTGCGAAGGAAGTCCATATATTCGGTGTCAACGCCCTTTTCAAGGTTGCCCGTGCGAAGATAAGCGTTAACAAGGTTTTTGCCGAGCTTTGAGAGAAGATTTGTCCAGAGACCCTGGGTGTCGATGCAGCTGTGGCAATGAGTTGAAGTAACGGTGATGCTGCTGATTTCAACGCCCGTGTCAAGCTTTGAAAGATAGGAGCGGATAGCTCTGATATCGCCGTTTGAAACGCCGATGCTGTCAATGTTTGCAAAAACGGAAACGCCTCTGCCCGAGCCGTCGGAAACGGCAATAACTCTGACCTGCATGTCGTCGATAACTTCTTCAACCTTGTTGCTCATGCCGTTCTGCATTGAGATAAAGCCGCCGAGGAAATAATCCTTTGTCTGCCAATCGTCGGGAACAAGAGAGGTTTTGGCATAGCCAAGCTCCCAGACAGCATTGTCTGCAGGCTCATCAAGCATGGTTTCCGTTCCCTTGTAGAACTGGCTTGTGTCTCTGTCTGAAATGCTGCCCATTCCTTTTTTGTCGGGAACAAGGAAGTTGATTCCCGCAAGAAGGTGAGAAACAATGCCGTCAACAACGGCAACGCCTGCGTGAGTGAGAGCGGCTTTGACATCAACAGCCGCCGCACTGCCCATTGCAGAGAAGCCGCCGAAGATAAGGGAAAAAGCCAGAATTACGCTGACAATTTTAACGCTTAACTTTTTCATGTTTTTTTCTCCTTGCTGTGAAAATAAAAGATTTTATAATATATTAACACTTTTTAACCCGTGTGTAAAGCTTTTTTTAATCATTTTTTACATTGTACTTTTGTGAAATAAAAACCTTAATTCGGTCTTGTGGAATTCGGCAAAAGCTGTTATAATATGTGCGATTTCATTCGCTTCGGAATGAAAAATAATCAAAAACGGGTTTTCGGAACATGAACATATTTGTTTGCCCCGTCTGCCGCAGAGAGCTTGAAGACTGCGGAAGTCTTTATAAATGCGGCGGCGGTCATTGCTTTGACAAATCAAAATTCGGATATGTTAATCTTCTTCAGTCGCAAAAATCCTCATCGAAACGCCACGGAGACGACAGGCTGATGGTCAGGGCGAGGCGGGATTTTCTTGATTCGGGGGGATATTCATTCCTGCTTGATGCACTGTGCGAAATAAGCATGAGACTTATCGGCGGCGGTGCGGTGCTCGACGCAGGCTGCGGCGAGTGTTATTATTCGTCGGGAATAAAGAAAAAACTGCTTGAATCGGGGGTTAACGCCGAATTTTTCGGGATTGATATTTCAAAAGACGCTCTTGAATTCGCTTCAAAGCGGAAAAGCGGCATAAAAACCGCCGTTGCGAGCCTTTTTGACCTGCCCGTTGCCGATGAAAGCTGCCGTGCGGTGCTTAATGTTTTTTCTCCGCAGGCAGATTCCGAATTCAGGCGTGTGCTGAAAAAAGGCGGCATTTTAATTCGGGTAATTCCGCTTGAAAAGCATCTTTTTGAGCTGAAATTGGTTATTTACGATAAACCTTATGAGAATGAAGTGCCGAGCGCCGAATCGGAAGGCTTTTCGCTGATTGAAGAAACGCATCTGCGCCGAAAGCTGATTCTTGATTCATGCGAAGAAACCGAGAATCTTTTCAAAATGACACCTTATTATTACAAAACCGGCAGAGAGGATCAGCTGAAAATCAGCGGGCTTGACCGCCTTGAAACCCGAGCCGAGTTCGGAATAAGAGTTTACCGAAAGGAAGGCTGATTATGAACAAAAAAATCGCTTTAACCCCGCCGATGGGCTGGAATTCGTGGGATTGCTACGGCATGTCCGTCAATGAAGAACAGCTTCTTGCCGCCGCAGACTACATGGCGGCCAACTTAAAAGAATTCGGCTGGGAATATATCGTCTGCGATATCCGCTGGTCCGAGCCGAATCCGAATACATTCGATTATAAAAAATTTACTCCGCTCTGCATGGATGAATATTCCCGCCTTATTCCCGATGAGGGCAGATTTCCGTCCTCCGCAGGCGGCAAGGGCTTCAAGCCCATTGCGGATTATGTTCATTCTCTCGGATTAAAATTCGGCATTCACATTATGCGTGGTGTTCCGAGGCAGGCTGTTCATTCGGGCGCAAAGATAAAATGCGAGGGCGTGACGGCAAGAGATATTGCTCAGACATATTCAATCTGTTCATGGAATACCGATATGTACGGCATTGACGCAGGCGCAAAGGGAGCGCAGGAATATTACGATTCGCTTTTTGAGCTTTACGCTTCATGGGGCGTTGACTTCGTTAAATGCGACGATATTGCCAACACGGAGTTCAGACCCGACCGCCCCTATTCCGCAAAGGCGGAGATAGAAATGCTTCACAAGGCGATTGAAAAATGCGGCAGAGACATGGTTCTCAGCCTGTCTCCCGGCCCTGCAATCGTTGCGGAGCATGAGCATCTTGCGGCGAATGCCGAAATGTGGCGCATGACGGGTGATTTCTGGGATGACTGGGATAAGCTCTATGCAATGTTTGACCGCTGTCTTGCGTGGCAGGATTATGTTCAGCCCGGCGCATGGCCCGATTGCGACATGCTTCCGTTCGGTCATCTTGCCGTGGGGAGCAACAGCCCGTGGAACAAGGACAGATTCACGAGATTCACCCGTGACGAGCAGATAACCGTTATGACCCTCTGGTCAATCTTCCGTTCGCCACTGATGTTCGGCGGCGAAATGAGGGATAACGATGATTTCACCCTATCTCTTCTGACTAATTCCGAGGTTATCGGTATGCTCAAAAATTCAAGCGGAGCAAGGCAGTTCAGACGAAACGAGACAGACGGAAAGGGCGAAATAGTCTGGGTGTCAAAGGGCGAGGGGTGCAAGTTCGTTGCACTTTTCAATACCGACGACAAAGAGCGTGAAATTTCCTTTGATGTGACCGATATCGCCATGAACGGCTTTGATTACAGCGTTTGGGATATGTGGAAGCACGAAGAATTAACCGAAACAAAAGACAGCTTCACCGCCAAGGTCAACAGCCACGGCGCAAGGCTTTTCAAAATAAAACAGATTTAAAAAAGGATGATATAAAATGGAAAGAGTACCCAATTTAAGACTTGCAACCGAAAAGCCCGATCACATCATGGTCAGCATCTCGGGCGATGCAAAAACTTCAATGACCGTAACCTGGCGTTCAAGCCTTGATGTCAAATCGGGCTATATCGAATACTATGAAAAGGGCGGAGAAAAGAAAAAAGCTCCCGCAACGGTCAAACCGTTCAAGAGCGATGTCAACACGAGCAATATTTTCTGGGCTAAGGCGGAAAATCTGAAGCCCGGAACGAGATATTATTACACCTGCGGAAGCGACGAGAACCGCAGCGAGGAATATTATTTCGATACCGAGGAGGAGAACCTCACAAAGTTCAAATTTATCGCCATTTCCGACCATCAGAAAGAGGACGACCATTTTAATCCCGATTATTCGGCTCTCAATAAATTCCTCAAAGATGTTCTGAAAAAGCATCCCGATGTAAAATTTATATTGACGGCGGGTGACAACACAAACTGCGGTCAGCACGAAATTCAATGGAACGCAATGTTTGAGGGTATGCAGGGCATAATGGAGCATCTTCCCTATATGATGTGCTGCGGAAACCACGATAACAGGGGCTTCAGGCAGTATTTCCCGACCGAGGTTGATCGTTATTATGCCGAGCCTGCCGAGTTTTTTGATACTCAGCTTGAATATTCCTATCCCAAGAACGGCCCCGAGGGCTGGCAGACCGAAAACTATTCTTTTGATTACGGCAACGCCCATTTTGTCGTTTTCGGCGTCAACGAGCCTGAGCTTTGCAACGAATGGGCGGTTAAAGATATTGATTCGAGCGATAAAACATGGAAGCTCGGAGCTTATCATTTCCCGATTTATTACAGCGGCCCGAACCTTTCAAATGACGACGCTTACCCCATGATGCGTGAGTGCATGGAAAAGCTTGATGTTCTTTTCTCGGGTCACGAGCATAATTTTTCGAGAACATTCCCGATGAAAAACGAAGAAATGTTTGACCGCCCGTCACAGGGAACAATTCATTATGAGCTCGGCAACGGTCATATGAATCCTCCGGGAACAAAGACAACCAACAAGCTGTGGCATTGCTCGTTCTATCCTCAGGAGGAGAAAAACTGTATGTATGCCCTCATCGAGATAGACGGCGACAAAATGACTCTTATCAGCGAGCTTGACGACGGCAGAGTTGTTGACGAATGCCTGATTGACAAAGAAAAGGACGAAATCAGACCCTACAGAGTTGCCCCGATTTTCGGACCGGGCAGAACAAGAATGCTCTATAAGGGCGTTGACCTCGGACTTTGCGCCATGCCGACTCCCGCCGTCGAAAAGGACGGAGTCTGGTATATGCCGTTTGCAATTCTCGTTGCTCACATCGGCGGCGAGGTCAAGCGTGAGAAGGGCAAGGTAACGGTTGAGGTTTACGGCAAAAAGGCTGTTTTCACCGAGGGCAGCGACACGGCTCAGACGAATAACGGAGAACTGAAGCTCGACGGAAAAGTGTTCAGAGGCGAAGCAGAGCAGCTTTATATCCCCGTTGACGGCGCATGCAAGGCGTTCGGCATGAAATGGAATTATGCAAAGCGCAATAACTTTATTTCAATTGAAAATTCAAACGAGGGCTGCCCGATTCCGAATCAGCCTTAAATCATAAAGCAGTAACGGATTTTACGCTGAGAACCGAATCGCTGACCGTGAAACGGATATCAAAGCCCGCAAATTCAAGCCCGTATATTCTGTCGGGCGAATCCTGATATCCGGGTCGGGGGTCCTGGGCAAGAACCGCCTTGATTGCCGAATGTTTTTCGGCGGGGATAAGGTTCAGCAGGCTTTCGGGGAACTCAACGGCAAGGCTGCCGCCCTTTTCCTGCAAAGCAAAGCCGTTGCTTGCTTCGGGATGAGAATCAACATAAGGAAGATACGGCTTAATGTCGAAAATCGGTGTGCCGTCAAGCAAATCGGCGCCCGAAACACGCAGAAAACAGCCGTATTTTTCGCTTTTCTCAATTCCGAGCAGTTTAACGCAGGAAAGACCGACGGGATTCGGCCTGAAAGGGGAGCGGGTTGCGAAAACGCCCATGCGTTTGTTGCCTCCGAGCCTCGGCGGGCGAACGGTCGGCGACCATTCTTTGCCCATGCTCTCCGAAAATTCCCAGAGCAGCCAGATATGCGAAAATTCTTCAAGCCCTCTGAGCGATTCGGGGCTTCTGAATTCAGGCTCAAAGATAACGGCGGCTTCAAGCTCGTCAACAAGTCCGCTTTGGCGGGGAATGCCGAACTTTGAAGAAAAATCGCTGTGTATTCTTGCTATTATTCTGAAAGAAACATTATCCATATAATCACCTTTCGGCTTTGGCTTACATATTATATGTCTGATATTAACATATCTGAAGCAAAACCGCAAGGCTTCGGGAGGTAATCGATTATCAAAAGCAGATATTCAATCGATATGACCGAGGGGCCGTATCTCAAAAAAATACTGATGTTTGCCGTTCCTCTGATTTTTACGGGTCTGCTTCAGATGATTTACAACACGGCGGATGTTATCGTTGTCGGCAGATTTGCGGGCGGAACATCTCTTGCCGCCGTCGGAGCAACAGGCTCTCTTGTCAACCTCGTGCTGAATCTGTTTCTCGGCATGTCAATGGGTGCGGGGGTTATGACGGCTAAATATATCGGGGCGAGAAACGAAAAAAGCGTTTTTCGGTGCGTTCATTCCGCAATGACTTTAAGTGTAATATGCGGAATCATCGTTGCGATTTTCGGCTTCTTTATGTCGGAAAATCTGCTGATTCTCATGGATTCGCCGAGCGATGTGCTTCCGCTTTCAACGCTATATCTGAAAATATATTTTCTCGGTGCACCGGGGCTTCTGATTTTCAACTTCGGTGCAAGCATAGTCAGAGCGACGGGCGACACTCAGAGGCCGCTTTATATTCTCACCTTTACGGGTCTTATCAATGTTGCGCTGAATCTCGTTTTTGTCATATTCTTTCATATGGATGTTGCGGGAGTGGCGGCGGCAACGATAATTGCTCAGTATGTTTCCGCAATACTGATTGTTCTGAGACTGCTGAGAATGGATAACGCCTGCAGACTTCATATTTCAAAGCTCAGGTTCCACAAAACAGAGCTTTCAAAAATACTGATTGTCGGCATTCCTGCGGGAATCCAGAATTCTCTGTTTTCAATTTCAAACGTAATTATTCAGACAACGGTTAATTCTTTTGGCTCAACCGCCATGGCGGGCATAGCCGCAGGCTCAAATTTCGATTCGATAATTTACACCTGCACCAATGCAATTTCGCAGACCACAATGACATTTTCTTCGCAGAACATGGGCGCAAAGAAATATGAAAATCTCGGCAAAATCTATTCACGCTGTCTGCTTCTGACCGTGCTGATAGGCGGCTCGATGGGCGCATTCGGCTACTTTTTCAGAGCGCCGATTGTCAGCATATTCTCAAAAGACCCTGCGGTTATCGAAATCGGAGCGCAGAGGCTTGCGCTGATAATGCCGTTCTATTTCTTCTGCTCGCTGATGGATGTCGGCGGCAATCAGCTCAGAGGCATGGGCAGGTCGTTTGAGCCGATGATTATTTCTCTGCTCGGCGGCTGCGGACTTCGTCTTTTGTGGATCTACACTGCCTTTCCGCTCAATCCCACGCTCATCAATCTTTATTGGGCTTATCCGATTTCGTGGAGCATAACCTTCTTTGTTCACTTCGCTTTTTATTTTATCGAAAAACACAAAATAAAGTCGAAAGCGTCGCTTGAACCGAAAGCGGCGGCAGGTTGAAAAATTTTCAAAAAACCTTGACAAGCGAAAACCGTTGTGCTATTATTTCAGCATACCAAATAAACCTGTGACGGAGAGTAGTAG
>CAYXVM010000071.1:0-8912 GCA_964468465.1 uncultured Clostridium sp. | reverse complement strand
TCCGGGTCTTGGTATCCGTATCATCGGTGAAGTAACGGAAGAAAAAGTAAAGATCGTGCAGGACGCAGATGCGATCTATCGTGAAGAAATCGCCAAGGCAGGCATTGATACCAGCATTAATCAGTATTTTGCCGTTTTGACCGACACAAAGAGCGTCGGAGTTATGGGCGACTCAAGAACCTATGATCACCTTGTCGCACTCAGAGCCGTCACAACAGATGATTTTATGACTTGCGATTGGGCAAGAATTCCGTTTGATGTTCTTGCAAAAGCATCAAGCAGAATCACGAACGAGGTCAAGGGCGTTAACAGAGTTGTTTACGATATCACTCAAAAACCCCCTGCCACGGTGGAATGGGAATAACAGAGCTTTAAACTGCTTTTTTAACTTGTTTAAAGATAGATTAATGTATTAAATATTGAATACTCTGCCGGAAACAAAAAATATGCCGCACGGTCAAGCTTTAAATTGCTTTTGCCGTGCGGCATTTAGTATTAATTGTTGCTTATTCTTCTTCAAGCTTTTCATTCAAAATGGATTTTAACGAATGAGGAAGAACAGATCTTTTAAGTTTATCGGAAAACTCTTTCTTGCTGTTTAATTTTTTGAACGGACGGTAAATCAAGGATTTCAATTTGTTATCACCCTGCAAGCGTGAGAAAACTTCAATAATCTTTTCATTTGTATCGGCAGATTTTCGTCTGTAAGCATTTTTAATATCAACACTTGCCGAATCATTCGCCGTAAAATTCTTAACGGTCAGGCAGGTGTTTCCTTCTTCATCGGTGAATAAATCATATCCGTCGCATTCAGCTTTTTCAGGCTCGATATCCTTGAAAACAAAAGTAATGTCTCTTTCTTCGGGGATAACCGAAGTGTCACCGACGGGCTTAGAAACAGAAACCGTCATTAAAGCCTTTTGTTCATCAAAACTAACCGAAAAATCGGTTACGGCATTATGCAGGTCATAATCGGTCTTGCCGGTATCTTCATAAAGAGAAAAACTGCTGTTGCCCGAGAAAACAAGAATTTTAAGCTTTTTCGGATTGCCAACGCTGTTGCCTTTATCTGCCGAAAGAGGAATTATTGCGCCCTCTTTTGCAAGAACGGGTATGTTTTCAATCTCTCTGTTCAGCTCAAGTGTTTTACTGCCAATATAAACCTCGCCCGTGAAAATATCCGTCCATCTGCCCTCCGGAATCCACGCTTTGACAGAGCCGAAGCCCGTTTTGTTATCGGATTTTGAGGTTATCGGGCAAACCGTCAGTTCGCTGCCGAACATATATTGATTCGGAACGGAATAAGCTTCCTCTTTATCGGGATAAGAATAATACATCGGTTCGCAAAGAGCAATCCCCTGCTTATGAGTTCGGTAATCCATGGTATAGATATAAGGAATCAAAGAATGTCGCAGACGGAGATATTTCTTTGCAGATTCGCAGATTTCTTTTCTGTATTTCCAGGGTTCTTTGCCGAGCAGGTCATTTGCGGTTGAATGAAGCCTCAGAATAGGGCTGAAAACGGCAAACTCAATCCAGCGAAGATAAAGCTCGTCATCTCTTTTTCCGCCCATATGACCGCCGATATCGTGGCTCCACCATGTATAAGCGGCGTTGGCGGCATTAACGGTGAAATACGGCTGAAAATCAAGCGTTTTCCAGCTTATAAATGTATCACCCGAAAAGCCGAGAGGATAACGGTGACTGCCCATTCCGCTGTATCTTGAAAGAATCAGAGGCATTCTGCCGTCCTCTCCGTTATCAAGAAAATGATAATGATTAAGAGGAATCAGCGGGTCAAGACCGTCAACATCGCATTTTTTGCCCTGCTGCCAATCAATCCACCAAAAGTCAACGCCCTCACGTTCATAAGGCTTATGAAGCACATCAAAATATGCGTTCCAGAATTTATCCGAGCCGCAGACAAAGGGAATATCCGCTTTGCTTTCGGGGTCAACATCCATTGCCCTTGCCATTTCTTTATACTGAGTTTCAAAGAATCTGACGCCGTCTGCAGGATGAAGATTCAAAGTAATATGCAGGTTTTCTTCTTTTAGAGTTTTAAGAAATTCTTTGTAATCCGGGAACAGACCGGTATCCCATGAGTAACCCGTCCAGCCGCCGGTTATGGGATAAGATGAACCGATTCTGCTTTTATAATGAGTACCGAACTGTTTATTCAGATCTGTCCAATGCCAATCCATATCGACGGTCGCGACAGTCAATGGGATATTCTCTTTCTTGAAACGAAGCATTAAATCAATATATTCCTTTTGAGTATAACGGTGATATCTGCTCCACCAAACGCCGAGGGCATATCTCGGAATCAGCGGTGTGCTTCCGCTTATCTTATAAAAATCACAGATAGTTTTGCGGTAATCTTTTCCGTAAGCAAAAACATATAAATCTTTACCGCCTTGACGGGCAGTAAATTCGCCGTTTTCATTAATCAGAAAACTCTTGCTGTCGTCAAGAACATAAACGCCGTTTTCAGTTATCAGGCCGTCGTCAAGCTTTGCTCTTCCGTTTGTCATATCAAGCGTTCTGCGTGTGCCTTTAAAATTCTTTTCTTTTTTGCATGATACGGTCTTACCGCTTTCCGTAAAGCGAACACAAAGAGGGCTGAGAGTTTTTTTAATAACGGTAAGCTGAATATCCGATGTTGTGACAAATATCTTACCGTTTTTTTCGGTTACTTCAAAATCTACGGGGTCAAAATTTCTGAACCAGACAGTCTGGCTGGGCAAATCGATATATTTCCCGTTAAACGACTGCTCGAGACGAATCAGACGAGGAGTTAAAACCGACACTCTGTAACAGTCACCGAGAAAAATCTGTCTTGAATCGGAAACGCCTTCGGTTTTGGATATTAAAGATTTTTTAAGCATATTTGCCACCCTTTCGGAATACATATTAAAACCGTTAGTTAAATTATATTTAACAGAAGCTGTCTTGTCAAATCATAGAATAAAAAAATTTAAAAATCGCATTTTTCCATTGACTTTTCAATTAAAATGATATAAATTATATATTAATCAATGCGGACATAGTTCATCGGTAGAACTCCGGCTTCCCAAGCCGATAAGGCGGGTTCGACTCCCGTTGTCCGCTCCATAGTTAACCTTTTGCATTTTGCAAAAGGTCTTTTTTATTGTTCTTCAGGGCATAATTAACAAATTGTCTGACAAAATTAATAAAATCTTATATAATATGCTTGACTTTGTCTGCGATTAGTCATATAATGAAGACAAAGGAGGCTGATAGCATGAAAACAATAATCTGCATTATTTTGGCCGCAATTCTCACCCTTTCCGTATTCTGTGTCAGCTCATTTGCCGCAGATACCAAAACCGAAACGCTGATAAATCAGCTTGTTGAAACAAAATCAATAAGCGTAGACCTTTCAGACGAGAGTTTGGATGGCATCGGTTATAATATTTCAGGCGTTAAAGCATTGGCAAAGATATATGAAAAAGATGACGGAAGCCGTTATGTAAAAGCCATTATTTCAGGAAAGCTTCGGGGAATCGACTTCAAGCTTTATATTAATGACGAAAATGTTAAAGTTTATATTCCCATGTTAAGAATTTGCATTAATATCAGCGAGTTTGTTGATTTAAAGCCTATTATTGATGAAGTTCTTTCGCAAGTAGATTATTATCTTGACTTGGCAGAATCGGATTATATGGGTTATTCAAAGCTTGTGTTCGCCGGAGAAAAAGATGTTGAGGGCTACGGAACGGTTTATGTTGAAACCTTTGTTCCCGATATCAAAGCAATCGCCGAAAAAGCAGTTGCTGAAGGCAGTCTTCAGCTCCCCGAAGGCAAAAATCTTGAAGATATGACAGAAGAAGAGATCAAAGAGTATCTTGCTTCCGCCGCCCCCGATCTTGCAGCCGCTGCAGATTCAACAATTAGTTTCTATTACAGAGACGATAAGCTTGTCGGATTTAGCGGAACTGTTGTTAATGAAAACGGCGAAACTACATCCTTTGATTCTTCAAGTGAAATCAAATTCAACTCTATTTCATCCGGTGTTGATGACAAAGATTTGAAAGCTCCCTTGTTATATATTGACATAACGGGATTTGTAAAGCTTATACTCAGATTTGTTGCCGGATAACATAATAATTATGCCGCAGTCTTTCGGGACTGCGGCTTTTTTTTAATTATCTTGACTCCAGCTTCTGATTCTAGCTTTCATTTCGTCAATTCCGAGAATTCCGTAAGCAAAACCTTTTCTTACAAGCTCATCGGGTAAAAACTCGTCGTATTTTTCAAAATAAGGAATTTCATTCGGATAAACAAGCTCCATCGGGTCAAGCGGCACTTTTTCCGCTTCGGCAAGAACTCTGAAAAATTCTTCTTTATCGGCTTTCATTTTGAACTGAATAAAATACGGTCTTGATTTATCAAGACCCGTGATGCCGAGCCTGTCAGCGCATTTGACTTTTAAAAATCTTTCCATGGCAAGAAAAGCATAAGAGCCGAGCCAAGGGAAAAGGCACCACATGTCGCCGCCGAGACAAATCAGAGGTTCATCGGCAACACCCGAATTCCGAGCGGTATGGCGTGCATTATAAAGCCTTGCAACGGCGTTTTTCATAAGATAAGGATAAGATTTATCCTCACGCAAAACCTGCCTCATGCGTTCAAGAACCTTTGTGTTGATATCTCCGGGACATTCGCCGAAATATGCCGGAACTTTGCCCTTTACCTGTTCACAGTAAAC
Organism: uncultured Clostridium sp.; assembly: GCA_964468465.1. GTDB lineage: Bacteria > Bacillota > Clostridia > Oscillospirales > Acutalibacteraceae > CAG-177. The sequence continues at coordinate 4,180 of CAYXVM010000071.1, read as the reverse complement.
AAGGCGGCGTTTGTGGTCGATTTCTTCAACAATCCAGACATGACCCGCAAGAGCGATTTTTTCACCCATGGGCGGCGGCATAACGATAGTGCCGAGCTCCTGCGAACCCCAGCGAACTGTGTATTCTTCATTTTCTTTGAAAACCGCATAAAATTTGAAAGTGTTTATCTGCCTTTCTCCCGCAAGACCGACTATCAGTCCGCCCTGCTCGGTTCTCTGCAAATGCTCGGTTTCAAGCAAATGACGAAGCAATAATTTGAAATCATCCTGAGAAATGCGATGAAAATAACTGAGCGAAAGCACTCTTGACGCAAGCGCCGCAGGTGACATTTCTCCGCATGAAGCAAGCGTGCTCATGGTTTGATGATAAAGCAGGCTGTAAGGCAGTCTGTCAAGTTTGGGCGGTTCAACCCAGCGTTCTTCAAGATAAAGCTGAACAAGCGCTATGCCCTGCAAAAGCTTCCAGGGAACGGTGGTCGGAAGCAATGCCCGTGGTTCGGGCTGTTCCTCACGCATTACAAACCACATTTCGGGCGGCATATCCCGCCTGCCTGTGCGCCCCATACGCTGAAGAAAAGATGAAACCATGAACGGCGCATCAATCTGAAACGCTCTTTCAAGCCTGCCGATATCTATTCCGAGTTCAAGGGTTGCGGTTGTGACGGTTGTGCAGTTCTGAGAATCATCTTTCATTACCGCTTCGGCGGTTTCCCTGAATGAAGCGGAAAGATTTCCGTGATGAATGAGGAATCTGTCGGGTTCGTTCTTCGCTTCGCAGTATTGGCGCAAAGTGGTTGTTACCGCTTCACATTCTTCCCTTGAATTAACAAAAACAAGGCACTTTTTGCCTCTCGTATGTTCAAAAATATAAGCCATACCGGGGTCGGCATTGTCGGGAGCTTTATCCGTTGCGATGTCAAGCTCCGGCAAGGAATTATTTTCCTCCTTATCCTGCGAAGCCTGAGGACCGTTAATGTAAAAATGCTCCATTGAGAGCCGCCATTTTATGCCTTTTGCTTCGATTTTCGGAATTGCGGTTTTTCTTCCCGTTCCGCTTGAAAGAAACTTTCCCGTTGATTCAAGATCTCCAATTGTTGCCGAAAGACCGATTCTGCGTGGATTAACTCCCGCAAGCTTTGAGAGCCTTTCAATCAAACAAAGGGTCTGCCCTCCCCTGTCGCCACGCATCAGCGAATGAACCTCATCAATTACGATGAAGCGCAAATCTCCGAAAAGCTTCGGAATATACGAATGTTTATGCAAAAGCAGGGCTTCGAGCGATTCGGGAGTTATCTGGAGAATACCCGACGGATTTTTCAGCATTTTATTCTTATGCGACTGCGGAACATCACCGTGCCAATGCCAGACGGGAATATTTGCTTCGGCGCAAAGATCGTTAAGCCTCATAAACTGATCGTTAATCAGAGCTTTCAGCGGACCGATATAAATGGCGCCGACGGAACGGGGCATATCTTCCGAAAAAAGTGTCAGAATAGGAAAAAACGCCGCTTCTGTCTTACCTGATGCAGTTGAGGCCGAGAGCAAAACATTATCATCGGTATTGAATATTGCGTCAGCGGCGGCAACCTGAATTGCCCTTAGCGATTCCCAATTATTGCGGTAAATAAAATCCTGAACAAAAGGCGCATATCTGTCAAAAATATTCATCTTTTCACCTTATATTTCAAATTCGGCAAATTCGTCGTCAACAGCTTCATCCGAATCAATCTGCGATTTTGCAAAATCAAAGCTTTCCGAATTCAAAAGCTCCGTAACCTTAATATGCGGATTCTGATAGACAATATTAAGCAGTTCAATAAAATCACGGATTACCTCTCTCGGCGTAATGTTGCTGTCAGCGCCGATTCTGCCGAGTTCTATTTTAATGAAATTAATCAAATCATCCTGTGTAAGGGTCTGTTCGTATTCAAACAGCGTTGCATGAATATCGGCAAGCTTTTCAATCAGAACAAGAAGCTCTTCATTTGTCAGCGGCTGAAGCTTGATAACGGGCGCAAGCATATCTTTTACGCCCTCTCTGCCGAATCTGCCCTCGGAAAGCCTTGAACGCAGAGCTTCATAGCTGTAAACTCCCCGTCTTGTGTCTTCAATACATTGCGGAGTGCCGCACATGATTATGCCGAGATGAGACGCTTTTCCCTGCAAAGTGTCATTATACATAGTCAGTATTTTTTCGTAATTATACTGCCTTGTTATTGAATTGGGAATTTTGTAAATATTAACAAGCTCGTCAATGAGGATAAGCAAGCCGTTATATCCCGCTTTTTTCAGAAATGCAGCAAACAGCTTGATATATTCATACCAATCGTCATCGGTGATGATAATATTTACACCGAGTTCAGCTTTTGCCTCGGTTTTGGTGGCATATTCTCCCCTGAACCATTTAACAACCTTTGCTTTGTTTTCGTCGTTTCCGTCAACATAGGATCTGTAATAAATGGTCAGAAGCTTCGCAAAATCAAAGCCGTGAACCATTTCGCTCAGAGAATTAACAACTTCATATATCTTTTTCTCAACAAGCTTTGAGAACTCGGGAGCATTGATATCAAGCCCGCTTTCAGCCGCAGTTTCGCTTTGAACGCCGCTTATCCATCGGTCAAGAATCAAAGTGAGCGCACCGCCCTCGGGTCTGGTTTTGGTTGAAATATTGCGGATGAGCTCTTTATAAGTTGCCAAGCCTTGCCCTTTTGTTCCTTGAAGCCGTCTTTCGGGCGAAAGATCGGCATCGGCAACGACAAAGTTTCTGTCCATAACATAATTTCTTATCGTCTGAAGCAAAAAGCTTTTGCCGCTTCCGTATCGGCCGACAATGAAGCGAAAGCTTGCACCGCCGTCTGCAATGATATCAACATCATGCAGCAAAGCATTGATTTCCGTCTCTCTGCCGACTGTTATATAAGGCAGACCTATTCTCGGAACAACGCCGCCTTTAAGAGAATTAATAACTACAGATGCAATTCTTTTTGGTATTTTCATTCGGATATAATTCCTTTCAGTTCATCTATATAATCTTCTATTAATTCGGGATTATCGCCGTCAAATATAATCGCCGTGTCTCCGATTAAGTCAAAAAGCTTTTCATTGACGGAATCGGCAACGACAGACAAAAGCATTCCGCTATCTTTGATTAGCTTAGCGTAGCTTCTTTCATAGAGCAAGCATTGCATAAATCTGTATTCCGTATCGTTAAGCGGCGAATCATTTTGGATTTCTTCGACTTCTTGAACAAGGTTAATTTCCACGGGTTCGGAAATCTCATCTTCAACAATAAGCTTGTTTTTTGTGACTTCGGAAACAGCCCTGATTTCACCGAGCTTTGAAACATCAATTTCAATTTTCTTTGCCGCTTCTTTTTTCTTGTTTATAAAATATCGGTCAATCTCACTTTCGATAATTTTCAATATTGTTTTCGGGCAGTCAACGGGCTTGAGCGGAAAACGGTAACCGAGTTTTTTTCTGAGCGCAGAATCGATATTTTTTATTATTGAACTTAATTTCTGGCTTTTATTTCTGGAGAAATAAAGCTTTCGGCAATACCACACACCGTTCTTGCAGGAATATTCTAAAGCATCATTGAATTTATAAGTGTAATCCTCATGCTCAATTCTGTCATAAAAAACAGCACCTGAAAAAATCTGATATCTCATAGTCTGAATTCTGCCGAATAGATATTCATAAAATGCTGTTTTTCTTTTTTCATTAAAATAATCCGTTAAAGCTCTGATAACCGAGCAAACAACCGCCTTGAATAAGTCGGGATTATCTCTGCAAAATTTTGAATTAATGATGTTATTTGAAGAAAGGAAACTCAAAGAATTAAAAAGTTTTTCATCATCACATGTTCTGCAATTTATCAGCACATCTAACGATTCATCAAAATAATCATATATAAACTCATCTGCAAGCGATTTATCAAGATTATAATAAATTACATAATCGATAATCCAATGAGCGGAATAGAGCGATAACGTGCCGTTAAAGCCTCTGTATGCTTCGCAGAAATCTATAATCTTTTTTAAGCCGTCTTCGGGAGAATCAACGCCGATTTGATTGAGTAATTCGCAAATATAGACTGCAGCAAAAGAATCACTGACTTTATTAATTATTCCGTGTCTGACATCGGTTCTCCATGAAAAATAACCTCTGAGCTGGGCGTTGC
>CAYXVM010000070.1:0-8932 GCA_964468465.1 uncultured Clostridium sp. | reverse complement strand
TGTTTGAGATGTTCGTTGAAAATATCCTTTGAGCTTCTCAGAACGATAAGCAGAAGAACGGATTGGAACGCCGTTGAGGTCAGCGTTGCAATCGCCGCTCCTCTGAGCCCGAGGGCGGGCATACCGAGCTTTCCGTAAATCAGAACATAATTCAGAATTGAGTTCAGCACAACCGAAGCAATCGAGGTGAAAAGGGGAGGGTTGACTCTTTCCGTCGCTCTCAGAGCGGTGCACGAAACCTGATTGAATGCGCTGAAAACGCTCATAAATGCAACGATTCGGATATAGCCCGAGGCGGCGTCAATAACCTCCCGTTCGCTTGAAAAAACTCTCAGAAGCTGATGCGGAAAGACTGACATGGCGCAGGTGAACAGTGCGGCAACCCCGAAGCCGAAAAGCAGCGCCGTGCCGTAGGATTTTTGAATGTTCCGTTTCTCCTTTGCTCCCCAGAACTGCGAAATCAAAGCCGATGAGCCCGATGAAATGCCGAAATAGAACAAATTCATCAGGAATATCCACCTTGACGATATCCCGACGGCGGAAACGGCAACGTTGCCGAGCCTTGTGACCATCGCCGTGTCAACAAGCTGAGCGCACGAAACAAGAAGCTGCTGCATGGCAATCGGGAACGCAAGCCTTATCATGTTTTTAAAAAAATGATTTTTTGAATTCATAAAAGCACCTGTATATTGAATAATCCGTATCGGCTCGGGCTTTTTGCATTCGGATTGCCGAGCCGCCGATATATTATATTGATATTCCGTCGAAAAGTCAATGATTATTCGGGCTTATTCCCGAATATGCTTATTTTTAAGCTTTTTTGTCGATAAATGTACTGTTTATATATTATTTCTATTGATTTTTAATTTTATTTGCTGTATAATGCTGACCGAATAAATTAAATTTAGAGGTGCATTTTTATGTCACAGTTTAACGAATTTTCAGGCGTTTATTCCTTGCTTTTAACTCCCTTTAATTGGGACAGAACACTTGACTACAAAGCATATGAAGAATATGTTGAGTGGCAGGCTTCTTTTAAGCCCCAGCATCTTTTCGCAGTCTGCGGTTCGTCCGAAATGATGGAGCTCACTCAGGAGGAGAGAGTTAAATGCGCAGGTCTTGCGGTTAAGAATTCAAACGGAATTCCCGTTTTTGCAACAGGCAACCTTGAAAAAGATTTTAACGCTCAGATTGAGGAAATGAAAAAGCTTGAGCAGCAGGGCGTTTCAGGTCTTGTTTTCGTAACAAGAGGTATGTGCGACAAGCCCGACGAGCTTTATGATTATCTTACCTCTCTTGCTTCTCACACGGAGCTGCCTGTTGTTCTCTATGAGTTCCCCGGCATGCATCCTCACTGCATGGATTCAATAACCTACGGCAAGCTTGCCGCAACAGGCAAAATCAAGGGAATCAAGGACACAACCTGCAAAATGCCCGAAATTGAAGCAAAAATTGCCGTTCAGGGCGATTCCAATGTTCTTCAGGCGAACATTCCTTTCCTTTATGACTCTTATCTCAAGGGCGCAAGAGGCGTTGTTGCAACTCCGACCTCATGCGGAGCAGACCTTTTCGTTAAAATGTGGGATGAGTTCTCAAACGGCGACCTTGAAGCCGCAAGAAAAACCCATCAGAACATAATTGCTCTTGATAACTGCATTGATTCAGGCTTCTGCGCAAGCGCAAAATATCTTGTCGGTCTCAGAGGCGTTAACATGAAGTGGTACACAAGAGGAAACCACAATCTCAGCCCCGCAAGAATCCGTTCAATTGAAGTCTGGTATGACTGGGCAAAGGAAAACGGCATTCTTGACTGATTGCGGGCTGTGAAGGCATATAGCTTGACAAATTGACAGATTGTCTGTAAAATAAAGGATGTCAAAAAAGAAATAACGGGGGTAAATATGAAAAAACTCAGGGCGAAAGTATGCGCCGTAACTCACTCGGGAAGAACACGCCGTGAAAATGAGGATAACTATGACCTTAACGGCAGACTGACCTCAACGGGCGATTTGCGCAAGGGTTCGGCGTTTGTTCAGAGCATGGCGGAGCCTTTCCACCTTGCGGTCTGCGACGGCATGGGCGGCGAAAGCTACGGCGAGCTTGCTTCCGGAATAGCGGTTGAGACCGTTGCCGCTCACGCTTCCAATATTTACGAGAGCGGCGAGGATTTCAGCTTTGCGATTGCAAACTGCATTGAGGACGCCAACAGCAGAATCTGCGCCGAAATCAACGCCAGAGGCAAGCGCATGGGAACAACTCTTGCGGCGATTTATGCCGTCAAGGGTAAGATTATCTGCGTCAATATCGGCGACTCAAGAATTTATCATTATTCAAAGGGCATTCTTGAGCAGATAAGCTTTGACCATACTCATGCTCAGACTATCGTTGATGCAGGTCAGGTCTCTCAGGATAATATCAATCAGATTCCCGACGCCAAAAGGCTCACGAAGCATTTGGGTGTTTTCCCGGGCGAAGCGAACCTTTCGCCTAACATCAGCGTTATCGACGATGTTGATAACGGCGATATAGTTCTTCTTTGCAGCGACGGCCTGACCGATATGGTTGATGACGGCGAAATAACCGCAATTCTTTCAACTGCCGAAAGTGCGCAGGATGCGGCGAGCAAGCTTATCCGCAGAGCACTTGAAAACGGCGGAAAAGATAATGTCAGCGTTATGGCTGCGTTTATCGAGGCTGAGGAAACGGCTATATTTGCGCCGATTGCTGCCGCAATGGTCGGCGATACCGATGCCGATTATGAGGAAGAATACCGTAACAGCTTCGGCTCAAATCAGCTTCCCGATGAAGAAAATCCCGTTTCCCCCTATGCTAACGCCGATGCGAGAGCATATGTTAAACCCATGGATAAAGCGAAAATAATGAAGATTGCGGGCATAGTCGCTGCGGCAATTGCAGTTATCGTTATCGCCGCGCTTCTTATCAAGGCGCTTGTCGGCGGTAAGGAGCCCGATGAGGAATCAACGAGCAATATCGGCACAACATATGACTATTACGCTTTTCAGCCGGTGACTGAGCCGACAACCGGATTTACCATTTGGTCGTTTGAATCAACAAGCGAAACCGAGAGCGAAACAAGCTCAACAACTCAGGCGACAACACGCAAGAAGGCGACCACAACGAAATACAAAGCACCTTCATCAAAGAAGCCCACAACCACAAGCAAGCCGAAATCTTCAAGCAAGCCTGCTTCAACCGCCGCTCCGTCAACATCGGCTTCAACAACGGTTTCAACGACAGCTTCAACAACGGCTTCGGCGTCTTCAACTGTGACGAGCACTTCTGATGCTTCGTCAACTGAAGCTCCTCAGTCAACCGAAGCTTCGTCTTCTGAATCTCAGCCTTCCACATCCGAATCATCAACGGCATCAGCAGAAACATCTGAATCTTCTTCACCTCAGACTGCCGAATCTCAGAGCAATGCGGAAAATCCCGCACAGACGGCATAAATTACAATCATTCACCCGCCAAGCAGAAATGCAAGGCGGGTGTTTTCATATTATTAGCTCAACGCATATAATAGACGGGGGTGGTTTTTGTGAAAAGCAGACGATTTTACCGCCGCAGGGGAACGGCTGTGTTCAGAATAATCTGCGCCGTTCTTGCTCTGCTTATTTCCGTTTTGCTTATCGATGCAAAGCTTCGCCCGGCGATATATGACCTTGCGGCGCTTGAAGCTTATGCGCTTTCCGCAAAAACCGTCAATGCAGCTGTTGAAAAAACTCTCGCGGAGAATGCCCCGGAATATTCCGACCTTGCGGACATCAGCCGAACCGACGACGGCAGAATAACGGGCATCACAACCGATGTTATAAAGCTGAATCTTTTCAAAGCTCAGGTGACAAAGGCAATTGATTCCGCTTTCAACGAAAAGAAGAAAACGGAGATAAGCGTTCCGCTCGGCTCGGCAAGCGGAATTGCGCTTTTTACGGGTCTCGGACCTTACATTGATGTATCTGTCGGCTATTCTTCTTCAACTCATTCGGATTTTGAAAATGTCTTTTCAAGCGCAGGCATAAATCAGACTCAGCACAGCATTATGCTGAATATTGAAACGCAGGTTATGCTCACTCTTCCCGGGAAACGGCTTTCTCAGACGGTCGAAACTTCGTTTTGCGTTGCTCAGACGGTGATAGTCGGCTCTGTTCCGAATGTAATGGTTGAGTAATCCCATGCAGGGTATAAAAAATATTGATTTTATCCGTCGGGATTGATATAATAAAAATATATTGAAACAAGGAAGTAACTGCTATGGATTTTGAAACGGCAAAGGCAAGAGCAAAGGAGCTTCGTGACCTGCTCAATTATCACAGCCATAAATATTATGTTGAGGATTCGCCCGAGATAGAAGATTATGAGTACGACATGCTTCAAAGAGAGCTTGCGGGAATCGAAAAGGAGTTCCCCGAGCTTATAACACCCGATTCGCCGACTCAGAGGGTCGGCGGAAGTGCGGAAAGCATGTTCACTCCTGTTGTTCATGCCGTGCCGCTTGAAAGCCTTCAGGATGCGTTCAGCTTCGGCGAGGTCAGAGCGTTCTATGACAGGGTCAAGGAGCAGTTCCCCGACGCTGAATTTGTTGTTGAGCCGAAAATTGACGGTCTTTCGGTTGCCCTCGAATACGAAAACGGCGTGTTTGTCAGAGGTTCAACAAGAGGAGACGGCAATACCGGCGAAGATGTCACCGCAAATCTCAGAACCGTTAATTCAATCCCTCTGCGCCTGAAATCGGATGTCACGATTGAGGTCAGGGGAGAGACCTATATGCCTAAAAAGGTGTTTGCCTCTCTCGTTGAGGAGCAGGAGCAGAACGACGAAAAGCCTTTCAAAAATCCGAGAAACGCCGCTGCAGGCTCTCTGAGACAGAAAAATCCCAAAATCACCGCTTCAAGAGGGCTTGATATTTTCGTTTTCAACATTCAGCGTTACGCTTCGGACGAAATCACGGGGCATAAGCAGTCGATTGATTTTCTGAAAACTCTCGGATTTAAGACGATACCTTTCTATAACAAGTTTGATTCTTATGATGATATTATCGCCGAGCTTAACAGAATAGGCGAAATCAGACCGACCCTGCCGTTTGACATTGACGGAGCGGTCATTAAAACGGATTCATTTGCCCAAAGAGCGGAGATAGGCAGCACGGCTAAGTTCCCGAGATGGGCACTTGCTTTCAAATATCCGCCCGAAGAAAAAGAAACAACCGTTGTAGACATTGAGGTTGCCGTCGGCAGAACGGGCGTTCTGACCCCGACCGCAGTTTTTGAACCCGTGCTTGTTGCAGGTTCAACGGTTTCAAGGGCAACGCTCCATAATCAGGATTTTATCAATGAAAAAGATATAAGAATCGGCGACAGGGTTGTTATCCGAAAAGCGGGAGACATAATTCCCGAGGTTATAAAGGTTGTATCTCATGCCGACGGAAGCGAAAAATTCAGCCTGCCCGAGGTCTGCCCGTCATGCGGCTCGGCGGTTATCCGTGAGGAGGGCGAAGCGGCGGTCAGATGCGTCAATCCCGAGTGCCCCGCACAGCTTTTGAGAAATCTGATTCATTTTTGCTCCCGTGACGCCATGGATATTGAGGGAATGGGCGACGCCGTGCTTGAAAAGCTTGTAACAAACGGATTTTTGAGCAAGCCGAGCGAGATTTATACCCTCAAAAAAGAAGATTTTATGACCATTGAGGGCTTTAAGGATAAATCATCTCAGAATCTTGTTGACGCAATAGAAAAATCAAAGAAAAACGACCTTTCAAAGCTTGTTTTTGCCCTCGGAATACGCCATGTCGGTCAGAAAGCGGGCAAAATTCTTGCCGAGCATTTCGGCACGATGGAGAATATTATGAACGCCGATTTGGAACAGCTCACGGCAATTGACGGCTTCGGCGGAATAATGGCTCAGAGCGTTGCGGATTTCTTTGCGCTCGAACAGTCGAAGCATGAGATTGAAGCGCTTGCCGCTTACGGCGTTAACATGAAGTCGCTGACGGAAAAAATCGATAACCGCTTTGAGGGCAAGGTTTTTGTTCTGACGGGCACATTGCCGACCTATTCACGCAATGAAGCGAGCGAGATTATCGAAAAATTCGGCGGAAAAACCGCTTCGTCGGTCTCAAAAAAGACAAGCTATGTGCTTGCAGGCGAGGAAGCGGGAAGCAAGCTCGTTAAAGCTCAGACCCTCGGCGTAACAATAATAAACGAGGATGAATTTAATGAGATGATAAAATAATAAAAGAATGGAAGTGGTTTTTATGGGAATGTCTCATTCTAAAGCTATAAAGAACGCCGCAGCCTCCGTTGAAATGGAAGGATTTGTGGTGACCGAAGAATACAAAATGCTTTGCGAAAAGCTTCTTGTTAACGAGATTACTTTTGATGAATATGTTGAACTGATTAAAAAATCTCAAGGGATTGTTGCATAATGGGATATAGTATTGATGCATTAACAAATGATTGCTATGACGGAACTTTTTGTCTTATTAATAAATTGAATATTAAAGATGAAAAATTGCTGGGAAGCATTGAAAGCGCAATTACATTTGCAAAAATGAGCGAATTAGAGGAAAATCCTATTAATGGAAATTATGATTTTGATCATTATAAAGCGATTCATAAATTTCTGTTTGAAGATTTATATGATTGGGCAGGAAAAATCAGAACGATCGATATGTCGAAAAAAGGGACAAAATTTGTTTCAGCAGACAAAATTGAAGAAATTGCTGAAAAATGCTTTGCTCGATTGAAAAAAGAAAATTATTTCAAATGCAATGATTTTAATCGGTTTGTTGATAGCATTGTTGACTTTTATTGCGCAACAAACATGCTTCATCCTTTCAGAGAAGGAAACGGAAGAACTCAGAGAGCTTTTATTGCTCAGCTTGTCCGCAAAAACGGATACGATATTGATTTTTCGATGACTGACAGAGACGAAATGATGGTTGCAACAATTCATGCAGCTAACGGTGTTACTGACTATCTTAAAGATGTGTTTAGCAGAATAATTGTTGACAAGAATACTGTGTAAACAGTTGAAAAAAAGAAAATAAACTGCAAATAAAACATTTTTACCCCTTGCAAAAATAATCGCAATATGTTATATTATTAAGGATATCAAACGCATTGACCGGGAGAGTAAGCATTTCCGACCACTCAGAGAATGTCCGTCATCGGCTGTGAGCGGGCTGTGCAGAGGATTTGCCGAAGTTCACCCGTGAGCGGCAAAGCTGAAAATTGCAGTAGGCTTTGACGGTTTGCCGCCGTTAACGGCATAAAGAGTGCACGGCGTTGCCGTGAATGCAGGGTGGTACCACGGATTATATTCGTCCCTCGTTGCCGAAAGGTGACGGGGGATTTTGTTGTTCAACAGTGCGCCCGTTAAATCTGTATGTTTTAGTTATCATAAACAACTTTGAAAGGATCGAAAAAAATGCTTGAAAAGTCAACCGAATTGAAAAAGCTTTTTGAGGAAAAGGCGTCAAAAATCAGCCTTTCTTCAGATGTTGAACAGCTCAGAATCGAATTTCTCGGCAAAAAGGGTCATGTTGCGGGCCTTATGCAGGAGCTTCGCAATGTTCCCAACGAGATGAAAAAAGAAGCAGGTCAGAAGATAAACGAAACGAAGCAGTTTATCGAAGCTTCGATTGCGGCAAAGCTTGAGGAGCTTAAAGCTCTTGAAGAGAAGAGACTTATCGACAGCGCAGAGAGCTACGATGAGTCAATGCCGACCGACGCTAACCTCGGCTCTTATCATCCGATAACTCTTGTCCGCAGAGAGGTTGAAAGCATCTTCCTTAGCATGGGCTTTACAATCGAGGATTATTCCGAAATTACAGATGACTATAACTGCTTTGAGGCTCTTAATATCCCGAAGCATCACCCCGCAAGAGATATGCAGGATACATATTATCTCAGCTCGGGTCAGCTTCTCAAAACACACACATCGGCGGCTCAGAACACAATTCTGAGAAAATACGCTTCGTCCCTTGAAAACGGCAACCCCATCCGTGCAATCTTCCCCGGCCGCTGCTTCAGAAACGAAAAAATCGATGCCTGCCATGAAAATACCTTCTTCCAGATGGAAGGCATAATGGTTGATAAGGATATTTCAATTTCCAACCTTATCTATTTTATGAAAACCATGCTTTCCGAGGTTTTCCAGAGAGATATAACCGTAAGGCTTCGCCCCGGCTTCTTCCCGTTCGTTGAACCCGGCTTTGAGCTTGATATTCAGTGCCTTATCTGCGGCGGAGAGGGCTGCCCCTCCTGCAAGGATTCGGGCTGGCTTGAGCTTTGCCCCTGCGGCATGATTCATCCCAATGTTCTCACAGCCGCCGGCATTGACCCCGAAAAATACACGGGCTTTGCTTTCGGCCTCGGCATGACGAGACTTGCCATGATGAGATACGGCGTTAAGGATATCCGAGTGTTCAACAGCGGCAATCTCAAAGCCCTTTCGCAGTTTACGGAGAAATCCTTCACCAGACCCGAGAACGAAAGTAAGGAGGCATAAACAATGTTTGTTTCAATTAATTGGATAAAAGACTATGTTGACCTTGACGGTCTGGATATTAAAAAGCTTATCAACAGCTTCACTCTTGCAACCGCCGAGGTTGAGGATATAATCGAAAAAGGCACCGATGTTCAGAATGTTGTTGTCGGTGAGATTCTTTCGGTTGAGAATCATCCCAATTCAAATAAGCTTCATCTTCTGAAGGTTGACGCAGGCAGTAAGGTCTGCAATATCGTCTGCGGCGCTCCGAATGTTGCCGTCGGTCAGAAGGTCGCTCTTGCTCTTGCGGGCGGCAGAGTATGCGCCGGCGAAATCAAGGTTGCAAGCGTTGCGGGTTATGAATCCGAGGGCATGTGCTGTTCCGAAAAAGAGCTTGGCATCAGCGATGACCATTCGGGCATCATGG
>CAYXVM010000069.1:0-8969 GCA_964468465.1 uncultured Clostridium sp. | reverse complement strand
TTTGGTGCATGATGGCATCTCCGCTGATTCTCGGCAACGATATCAGAAGCTTCATTAAGCCTGACGGCACGGTTGACGAAGAAAATACCACCTATCAGATTGTTTCAAATAAAGAGCTTATAGCGGTTGACCAGGATTCTCTCGGCGTTCAATGCCGCAGAATCAAGACGAATGGTGCGGAAGATGTGCTTGTCAAGCCTCTCAGTGACGGTTCATTTGCCGTCTGCTTCTTCAATAAGGCAGGCAGTCCGTCAAGAATCGGTCATTCAATCAGAGACATTGTTTGCAGACCGTTTATTTCAACGCCGTTTGCAAAGGAATATGTTGTCAAAGACCTTTGGAGCGGTGAGAGCGTTATAGTTGATGACAGAATCGAAGCGAGCGTTCCCGCTCACGGCGTAAGAGTATTCAAAGTGGAGACAAGATAAGATGTGTAAAATATTTTCGGCATTCTCAAACGGAGCGGGGGATTATTCAATTCCTCTTGTCCGCCTTGATGTTGAGCCTGACAATACCCCGGAAGAATTAAAATATCTTTATGACCTTTCCGTTGTCGATGATGAGCTTGATTATCTCGGCCATCCCGATGCGATTCTGCTCAAAGACGGCAGTATTCTTGATGTGTATCCCTCGGGTCACGGCAAGGGCGCAATCAGAAGCAAAATCAGCTTTGACGGTGGCGTAACTTATCCCGGTAAGATTGAAAATCAGCCCGAAAGCTGGGAAACTTCAAGAGAAACTCCGACGGTTTACCGCCTTGAGTTTTCAGACAGAACGCCCGATAAAATACTGCTGATATCGGGAAATCCCGATTGGCATGACGGAAAAGGCTCGATAGGCGGCTTCAATTTTTCGCTTTCCGATGACGAGGGCAAAAGCTGGACGGAATTTGAACTCTGTTTTTCAAAGAAAGACGATTTTACGGTTATTCCCATTGTGGCATTGGCTTCTCTGACAAGGCTTAAAGAAAACGGCAGATTTGTTGACAAATGGATGGGCTTTTTCCATGACAGAGATTTTGTCAACTATAAAACCGTTCTGTCCTTTGATGGCGGCAAACCCGTCTGGAGCACTCCCGAGCCTTATTTTGCAAATCACAGAGAAATTGAAAAGAAAGCAAACATGTGCGAGGTTGAGGTTATCCGCTCCGACCGGGGCAAGGGCGATGAGCTTTGCCTTATTGCCCGAAGCAACAACAAAAACTATAATTCTCTTATCTCATTTTCAAATGACGAGGGTAAAACCTGGTCTGAACCCGTATTTGCGCCGAGCGCATTAAACGGCGAGAGGCATAAGGCGGATTATACCCCCGATGGCAGGCTGTTTATCACATTCCGCTCAATTGAAAGGGGCAAAGAAAAAATCCGCCGTCTGTTTGATGACAAAACAAAAATATGGTTCAGCGAGGGCTGGATTGCCTGGGTCGGAACATATGAAGACCTTAAAAACGGCAGAGAGGGGCAATACAGAATCAAGCTTGCCCACACCTATCAAAAGGGTCAGACGAAGCCCGACATAATTGCCGAGGCTGATACGGGTTATTGCGGAAATGTTGTTTTGCCCGACGGAACAATAGTGACCTCGACCTACGGAGCATTCGGCGAAAAGAACTCCGACGGAGGTCTCAAGACCTATGTTGCTTCAAAAAGAATAAGGCTGTCAGATACCGACAGACTTGCCGAGAGCCTGAAAAATCAAAAGTAAAAACATAAAGATAACAAAAAACTGCTTGCAACGGAAAAACCGATGCAAGCAGTTTTCTGTTATCGATTGTTAATTAAGAAAAGCTCGGATTAAAGCTTTTCAACAGCTTCCTTGAGAGCTGCCATTTCTTCCTTGCTCAGGGTAACGCCTTTACCCATTTTCTCATGGTCGGGAGCCCATTCACGGATATCGTATTTCGGGTCTCTGCCGTTCCAGCTGATGAGGTTGAGCTCTTTGGTCCATCCTTTGGGATTTTCGGAAAGTACCGCTACGGATTCAACAATTTCATAAGTAAATTCGGGCATGGTGCTGCTCCTTTCATTGTTTTATACAAGCATATTATAATATAAAGTTTTTTAAAAGTAAATATATATTTTTAAAAAATTTGGGTAAAAAAAGGAAAATTTCACTGTTTTTTTGAAAAAAAGGGTTAAAGTCATATTGTGGACATGGGTTGAATATATTGTGATGAAAAACAAAACAGGGGGAAACCGTATGAATTTCAACAATGACACCCGAAGACTCGGCTTTTGCGAAACGGTTTGTGAAACAACGGCCGAGCAATCACTCGATGCAGATATAAACCTGCCTGATTATTGCCCTGAGATTCAGAGAATTCTCAAATGCACCGTTGTTCCGAATGTGGTATCCGTTCAGAACGCTTCAGGCAGAGTGACCGCAGATGTGAATGCCGTTGTCAGACTTCTTTATGTCAGCGAAAACGGCAAGCCCGCCGCATATGAGCAGAGCTATCCGCTTCAGAAATTCGTTGAATCCGACAGGATAACTTCGGATTCCGCCGTGAGCGTTTTCGTTAACACAGATTATGTTAACTGCAGAGCCGTGAATCCGAGAAGAATAGATGTCAGGGCTATGATGACATTTATTTTTAAAGCTGTCAAGAAAAGAGAGGAAAATGTTCTCTGTTCGGCTGACGGAGCGGGAATTCAGACCATGAAAGAGGACTTTGATTTTGCTGCCCTGACGGGAGTGTGTGAAAGAGCTTTTTCAATGAGTGAGGTCATCGAACTTGGCTCCGATAAGCATCCCGCCGCTCAGATTATCAGCGTTTCGCCCTGCGCAGTTGCCGATGATATAAAAATAATCAATAACAAAGCTCTTGTTAAAGGCAACTGCAATGTCAAGATTTATTATATCGGCGAAGACAGCGGAGCAATCGAGAGCGTTGAGCATTCAATGCCGATAAGTCAGATTGTCGAGCTTGACGGAATTGACGAAACGGGCGTGAGCGGTCTGAGGCTTTGCGTCAGCTCATGCGAAACCGTTCCGAAGGCGGATTCCTCGGGAGAAATGCGCCTTATTGATTTAAGCGTGAGAATAAGCGCCTTTATGATTGTTTTTAATGAAGCGCCGATTTCGCTCATTTCCGACGCATACTCAACCGATTATGATGTTAAAAATGTCAGCAAAAGCATGGAGGTTCTTCGCCTTAACGACAGCTTTAATTCCACTTTCACAAATAAAGTCGTTTTTGAAAGCATCGGCGTAACGGTTGACTGCGTTCTTGCCGTCTGGTGCTCTGATATCAGATATAATTTCGGCTCAAAGGACGATAAGTGCGTTGCATCGGGAACATATCAGGCGAATGTAGTTTACAGAGATTCCGAAGGTCAGACGGGAATGGTTCAAAAGCCCGTTGATTTTGACTGCTCATTCAAGCTCAGAGAAAATGCCGACAGAATTGTCTGCCACGGTTCTGCGCAGGTTGTGGCTTGTTCATGCGCCGTGACGGGAGACAGCCGCCTTGAGCTTAAAAGTGAAATTGCCGTTTCGGGAATTGTGCTGTCAAGCTGCATGAAAAAATACATCAGCTCCATTGAGATATCCGAAGGAAGCGAGAAGCACGAAAAGAGCTGTGCGCTGACGATTTATTTCTGCGAAAAAGGCGAAAGCCTCTGGAATATAGCAAGAAAATATAACACAACGGTTGAAGCAATCATGCAGGAGAATGACGGAATTTCGGAAACGGTTGATGAAAACCGAATGATGCTGATACCCGGAGCATAAAATATAAAATAATTTGAAATTAACAGATTGCAGGTCTTTTGAAAAATTGACCTGTAATCTGTTTTTCTTTCTTTATTATTTTTGAATTTCCGTTCAAAAAAGCAGAATAATAAAAGAAAGGGGATTTTATATGATTTACGATACGGTAATTATCGGCGCAGGCGCCGCAGGATATACGGCGGCAATTTACGCCGCAAGGCTCGGTCTTTCAACGGCGGTTATTGAAAAATCCGCACCGGGCGGAATGATGGCGGTTACGGAAAGAATTGAAAACTATCCGGGATTTCCCGGCGGCATCAGCGGAACGGCTCTCTCGGGAGCGTTTCAGCTCTCTACGGAAAGACTCGGAGTAAAAACTTATTATACCGAAACGGAAAAATTGAACCTTACCGGAAAAATCAAAACCGTTTCAACCCAAATGGGTGATTTTAAGTCTAAAACCGTTATTCTTGCCATGGGAACAAAGCCGAAAAAGCTTGGAGCGGAGAATGAGGATTATTATTTCGGCAGAGGGCTTTCCTATTCCGCCGTTTGCAATGCAATGTTCTACAGCGGAAAAACCGTTGCCGTTTTCGGCGGCGCAAACCCTGCTTTGAGCTGTGCTTTGTTTCTTTCGGATGTATGTGAAAAGGTTTTTTTGTTAAATGATAATGAAAAGCTTTCAGGCGATGAAATATATATTTTTTCGGCAAGACAGCGAAAAAATATAGAAATAATTTCAGGCGTCGGAGCAGTTGAGCTTTCGGGAGAAAGCAGGCTTGAAAATATCTCGTTTCTGAATAAAACAACGGGCGGGAGAAAAACTATCAAATGCGACGGAGCGTTTGTCTGCGTCGGCTATTCTCCGAACACAGAGCTTATTAAAGATAAAATTGAAACCGACAGAAGCGGTTATATCATTGCCGATGAATCGACTGAAACAAATATTTCGGGAGTGTTTGCGGCAGGAGATATAAGAAAAAAGCCGCTTCATCGGATTGTTACCGCTGTCAGCGACGGAGCAGTTGCCGCCGCTCAGGCGAAAAAATACATTATGAATGAAAGGAACGGAGCTTATGAAAATTTATGATATAACGGGCGACAGCTACACCCGGGAGGTTGAGAATTACAGCGGAACGGTTTTGCTGGATTTTTTTGCCGATTGGTGCACTCCCTGCAAGGCGCTTTCAAACGTTATCCGCGATGTTGCGGAGAGCGCAAGCTCCGATGTTAAGGTCTGCAAGGTGAACGTTGATTCCGAAAAGGATCTTGCGGAAAAATTCGGAATCATGAGTATTCCGACTCTGGTTGTTATGAAAAACGGAATGGTTATGAACAGAAGCATCGGTGTAACGGGAAAACAGGCGATTATGGATATGTTAGAATAAAAACACCATTATTTTGAAAAAACAGTATCTATTTTTAGACAAATTTGCGATATTGTATAGTCGTTTTTCAGGCAAATATGCGATTTTGTACTGATAAAGCTGTTGACAAACCGTGAACAAGCTTTTATAATTAAGTTGACAGCAGAAAGCTGTTAATAAAAATTCAGGAGGACAAAACAATGTCAGTTCAGGTAATTCTTGACGCAGTTCAGCAGATTCTCGCTTATTTCAAAGAATTCGATGCAGCAGCAGTTGTTGAAATCGTTAACAAGGCTGTTGGAGAGCTCCTCGCTCGTTTTCCCGTACTTTTCTGATCATTTCAGATCTCACCGTGCGGCGCAGCTTTTCGGCTGCGCCGCATTTTTTATCAGAGAATATAAATCAAAAAAATATTGACATCAAACGATTATTATGCTAAAATCTTAGCAAAATTAATAAATAAAAGCTTTGACGGGGAGGACGGCGCAAATGCGTTCCCAAGAGAGCCGGCGGTTGGTGAAAAGCCGGTGAACGGCAGGCGTTTGTTGTAGCCCCTGAGCCGAAAGGAAGAAAGCGATTCAGCGAGTAGACCCTTTCCGTGATTGCTGCGTGAATGCATAGGGCTTGTCAGAGCCCAAAGAGCGGCACGGTTCTCCGTGCAATATGAGTGGTACCGCGGGTAGTTTACTCGTCTCATTGATTTTTTCAAAATCCGTGAGGCGATTTTTTTATTGTCTCACAAGAAGAAAGGGAGATTTCTTATGGCAAAAGAACTTGCAAAGAAGTATGACCCCAAGAATGTCGAAGACCGTATTTACGATTTTTGGCTCAAGGGAAAATACTTTCATGCCAAATGCGAAAATGACAAAAAGCCTTATACCATCGTAATTCCGCCCCCGAATATCACGGGTCAGCTTCATATGGGTCATGCGCTTGACAACACTCTCCAGGATATCCTTATTCGCTGGAGAAGAATGCAGGGCTATGATGCCCTTTGGCTGCCCGGAACCGACCATGCTTCAATCGCAACCGAAGCGAAAATAGTTGAAGCGATGAAAAAAGAGGGCTTGACTAAGGAAGATATCGGCAGAGACGGCTTCCTCAAGCGTGCTTGGGAATGGAAAGAAAAATACGGCGGCAGAATTATTGAACAGCTCAAAAAAATGGGCTCCTCCTGCGATTGGGACAGAGAGCGCTTCACCCTTGACGAGGGTTGTAGCAAGGCTGTTCTTGAAGTGTTTTGCAGTCTTTATGAAAAAGGTCTGATTTACAGGGGCGAAAGAATAATCAACTGGTGCCCCCATTGCCTAACTTCAATTTCAGACGCAGAGGTTGAATATGAGGATCAGGCGGGTCATTTCTGGCATCTTCGCTATCCGTTCAAGGACGGCAGCGGCTATATGGAGCTTGCAACAACAAGACCCGAGACCCTGCTCGGCGATACCGCCGTTGCAGTCAACCCGAACGATGAAAGATACAAGGATGTAATCGGCAAAACTCTTATCCTGCCCATAGTACACCGTGAAATTCCCGTTGTTGCCGATGAATATGTTGAAATGGATTTCGGAACGGGCGTTGTTAAAATCACTCCCGCTCACGACCCCAACGACTTTGAAGTCGGTCTGCGCCATAATCTTGAGGTTATCAATGTTATGACAGATGACGCAAAGATCACCGACGATTATCCGAAGTATGCGGGCATGGACAGATACGAGGCGAGAAAAGCAATCGTTGCCGACCTTGAAGCGGAGGGCGCTCTCGTTAAAATTGAGGATTACAGCCATAATGTCGGAACCTGCTACCGCTGCCATACAAGCATTGAGCCGAGAGTTTCAAAGCAGTGGTTTGTTAAGATGCAGCCCCTTGCAGAGCCCGCAATCGAATGCGTAAGAAGCGGCAAAACAAAGTTCGTTCCCGAAAGATTTGAAAAGACCTATTTCCATTGGATGGAAAATATCAAGGATTGGTGCATTTCCCGTCAGCTTTGGTGGGGTCACAGAATCCCTGCATATTACTGTCAGGATTGCGGAGAGATTACGGTTGCAAAAACTGCTCCCGACTGTTGCCCGAAGTGCGGCGGAAAGGTTGAGCAGGATCCCGACACTCTCGACACTTGGTTTTCATCGGCTCTCTGGCCGTTCTCAACCCTCGGCTGGCCTGACAAAACTCCCGAGCTTGAACACTATTTCCCGACAAACACCCTTGTTACGGGCTATGATATAATTTTCTTCTGGGTTGCGAGAATGATATTCTCAAGCTGCGAACAGATGGGAAGTCAGCCGTTTGATACGGTTCTTATTCACGGCCTTGTGAGAGACGCTCAGGGCAGAAAGATGTCAAAATCTCTCGGCAACGGCATTGACCCGCTTGAAATCATTGACAAGTACGGCGCAGACGCTCTCAGACTGACTCTTGCAACCGGCAACAGCCCCGGAAACGATATGCGTTTCTCCGACGAAAAGGTTGAGGCAAGCCGCAATTTTGCCAACAAGCTGTGGAACGCCGCAAGATTTATTCTTATGAATATCGGCGAGGATGATATTCCCTGCGAACTGCCCGAGAAGCTTGCGCTTGAGGACAAATGGGTTGTCAGCCTGTTTAACAGCTTAACCAAAGAGGTTACGGATAACCTTGAAAAATTCGAGCTTGGTATCGCAGTTTCAAAGCTTTATGACTTTATCTGGGATATTTTCTGCGATTGGTATATCGAGCTTGCAAAGATAAGACTTCAGAAAGACGGCGAAGAAGCAAAGACCGCAAAGCAGGTTCTTGTTTGGGTTATGAGCAACACGCTGAAGCTTCTTCATCCGTTTATGCCGTTTATTACCGAAGAAATCTGGCAGTCATTGCCCCACGAGGGCGAGTCAATTATGATTTCCGCATGGCCTGAGTATGACGAAAGCCACGCATTTGCCGCCGAAGAAGCGGAAATGGAAAGAATTATGACCGCCGTTCGTGCAATCCGCAACCGCAGAGCAGAAATGAATGTTCCGCCGTCAAAGAAAGCGAAGCTTTATATTGCCACCGCTTATAAAGATACCTTTGAGCAGGGCGGTATATTCATGCAGCGCCTTGCAAGCGCATCCGAGGTTGAGGTTGCCGATGAATTTGAAATTGACGGCTCGGTTTGCATTGTTACCCATGACGCAAAGATTTATATTCCCATGGGCGAGCTTGTTGATTTTGAAGCAGAAAAAGCAAGACTCAACAAAGAGCTTGCGGCTGTTCAGAAAGACCTTGATTTTGTCAACGGCAAGCTTTCAAACGAAAACTTTGTTGCCAAAGCGCCCGCAGCGGTTGTTGAGGGTCAGCGTGAGCAGAAAGCAAAGTATGAAGAAAAAATAGCGATGCTTAAAGACAGCATTGCAAAATTGGGCTGATTGCCCGCCGTCGGTTTCTCCGATTATCCGGAGATGCCGGCGGCTGTTTTGACAGGTGATATTATGGAATGCAGCGAAGCAATTGAATATATTCATTCTCTTGAAAAGTTCGGAATAAACCCGGGGCTTGAAAGAATAGAAGCTCTCTGCGGCTTGCTCGGCAATCCTCAGGATAAGCTGAAATTCATTCATGTTGCAGGCACGAACGGCAAAGGCTCAACATCAACGATGATTTCAAATATCCTCATTAAAAGCGGTTACAAAACGGGCTTGTTCATTTCACCCTATGTTGCCGATTTCAGAGAGCGAATTCAGTTTAACGGCAAAATGATTGAAAAAGACGAGCTTTCTGAATGTGTTTCAAAGGTCAAATCGGCAATCGAAACGCTTTCGGCTCGGGGTTTGCAACCGACCGAGTTTGAAGCGATAACTGCGGCGGCGTTTCTTTATTTTGAAAAGAAAAAATGCGATTTTGCCGTGCTTGAAGTCGGCCTCGGCGGCAGGCTTGATT
>CAYXVM010000068.1:0-9236 GCA_964468465.1 uncultured Clostridium sp. | reverse complement strand
TCAGTCCGCCGTTCAGCAGTTCGGCAGAGAGGGAGTGCTCTCCGAGCTTTGCGGCGTTACGGGCGGGGACTATGACGTCAGAGGCTATAAGCTCCACGGCGACTGGCAGGCGTGTCTCGGCGTTACCGTCAGAGTGCCCCACCTTTCATGGTATGCAATGGGCGGCGAAGCAAAAAGAGATTATCCCGCCTCGATTCATTATCAATCCCCGTGGTGGAATAAATTCTCATATCTTGAAGACCATTTTGCAAGGGTCAACACCGCAATGACAAGGGGCAAGCCCGTTGTTAAGGTCGGCGTTATTCATCCGATTGAAAGCTATTGGCTTCATTGGGGTCCGAACGACAAAACCGCACTTCAGAGAGAAAATGCGGACAGCAAATTCCAAAGCCTGACCGAATGGCTTCTCAAGGGAAGCATTGATTTTGATTTCATCAGCGAATCGCTTCTGCCAACGCTCTGCGAGAGCGGCTCGGCTCCGCTGAAGGTCGGCGAAATGGAATATGACGCCGTTATCGTTCCCGACTGCGAAACGCTCCGCAGTTCAACGCTTGAAAGGCTTGAAAGCTTCCGAAAAGCAGGCGGAAAGCTCATTTTCATGGGCGGCAGTCCTACTCTTGAGGACGGAATCCCGAGCGAAAGAGGTGCTGCTCTTGCCCGTGAATCGCTGATGATTCCCTATGACAGAGGCTCGGTTCTCTGCGCTCTTGACGATAACAGAACCGTCACCCTCAGGCTTGCAAACGGCAGGCTCTCAAACGGCTTCATTTATCAGCTCCGCTCAGACGGTAATTGCAAATGGCTGTTCATCAGCAGATGCCGTGAGCCTTATAATAAAGATGTCTGCCAAAGCGACCGCCTGAAAATCAGCGTTAAGGGCGAATATACGCCCTTTGTCTATGACACTCTCAGCGGCGACATTTCTCCCATCGATTGCGAATACATAAACGGCTTTACGGTCATTTCAAAGCGGCTTTATGACTATGACAGCCTGCTTCTCAGACTTGACTGCGGCAAAGCGGAAGCCGAGACGGCTCAAAAAGCCGCTCCCGCCCTCAATAATCGGGCGGTACTGCCGAATCTCGTTCCCTACACTCTTTCAGAAAGAAACGTTCTTCTGCTCGACCTTGCCGAATTCTCGCTTGACGGCGGAGACTTCATGTCTGAGGAAGAAATTCTCAGGCTTGACAATGTATGCAGAGAAAAGCTCGGCTATCCCGAAAGAGGCGGCGGAGTTGCTCAGCCCTGGGTTATCGAAGAAGAAACGCCCGAGCACACCGTCACCCTGAGGTTCAGAATCAACAGCGAAATTTCATACAGCGGCGCAGAGCTTGCGCTTGAGGACGCCGAAAAATCAATCATAAAATTCAACGGAGTTCCCGTTGAGCCTATTATTACGGGTTGGTATGTTGACAAAGCAATAAAAACGGTTGCTCTGCCCGAAATCAAAAAGGGCGAAAACATTCTTGAAATAGCCCTGCCGTTCGGCAGGCGCACTAACACCGAATGGTGCTACATAATCGGCGATTTCGGCGTAAGAGCCGAGGGAAAATATGCGGTCATTACCGCCCTGCCCGAAAAGCTTGCATTCGGCTCGATAACTTCTCAGGGTATGCCCTTCTACGGCGGCAATGTTACATATCATCTTGAAGCCGAGGGCGAAGAAATGATAATTGAAGCCACAAGATACAGAGGCGCTCTCATAGGCGTTGAGGTTGACGGAGAAAACAAGGGCAATATCGTTTACCCGCCATACACTCTGACCGTCGGCGGTCTCTGCGGCGGAAAGCATAAGGTTGACATCACGCTCTACGGCAACCGCCGCAACTCCTTCGGCGCCGTTCACCTTGCCGATGATAAGCGTTCGTGGCACGGCCCCGACGCATGGCGAAGCGAGGGCTGCGACTGGAGCTATGAATATGTCCTGCGGGATGTCGGAATTCTCACAGCGCCGATAATTCATACAAAATAAGCAAAACAGGTCAGTCCGAAACGGGCTGACCTGTAATTATTTTATTCTGTTTTTACCCCAGCAGAAAAATTATGCTTTCTTCTTTGTTACAGCTTTGATAACGAAAAGCGTCAGAACCATCATAACAATGCCGATGGGCAGAACGATGAACGCATTTTTAACAAAGCCTGCAATGATATAGGTTACAAACGATACCGCCGCAACGGTAAGGGCATAGGGGAGCTGAGTTGAAACATGGTTGATGTGGTTGCTCTGGCTGCCCGCCGACGCCATGATCGTTGTGTCCGAAATAGGTGAGCAATGGTCGCCGCAGACCGCACCCGCCATACAAGCCGAAATAGCAACAATCGTGAGGGGATTTGAAGCTTCAAATACGCTGAGAACAATGGGAATGAGGATTCCGAAGGTGCCCCATGATGTTCCCGTTGCGAACGAAAGACCAACCGCAATAACAAAGATGATTGCGGGAAGAAGAGCCTGGAATGCGCCTGCGCTGCCTTCAACAAGCTGAGAAATGTAGATTCTTGCTCCGAGGCTGTCAGTCATGGCTTTAAGAGTCCATGCGCAGGTAAGAATAAGGATTGCGGGAACCATAGCCTTGAAGCCCTCGGGGAGAGAAGCCATGGCATCCTTGAAGCTGATAACTCTTCTGATAAGAAGATATACAACTGCGAATACGATTGCAACAGCCGAGCCGATAACAAGGCCGACGGAAGCATCGGAATTTGAGAATGCCGAAATAAAGCCTTCGCCGTCAAAGAATCCGCCCGAATAAATCATGCCGATAACGCAGGAGATAATAAGAACGATAACGGGAAGAACGAGGTCGATAACCTTGCCCTTGGGATTTGCCTTTTCGCTGTCAACCGAGCCTGCAAAGCTCTCAGCGTCTGAAGTGAACAGGTCGCCCTTTTCAACCGCATTCTTTTCGTGAAGTCTCATCGGGCCGTAGTCAAACTTCATAAGAGTCAGGGCAACCATCATTACGATTGTGAAAAGTGCGTAGAAGTTATAGGGAATAGCCTGAACGAAAAGGCTGATTCCGTTTTCTGCGCCTGCGCCTCTTGCGAAGCCTGCAACTGCCGCCGCCCATGAAGAAATGGGAGCGATAATGCAGACGGGAGCAGCCGTTGCGTCAATAAGATAAGCAAGCTTTGCTCTTGAAACCTTCTTTTCGTCGCAAACGGGTCTCATAACAGAGCCGACGGTCAGGCAGTTAAAGTAGTCGTCAACAAAGATAAGGCAGCCGAGCAAAACGGTTGCAAGCTGTGCGCCGACTCTTGTTTTGATATGCTTCGATGCCCAGCGGCCGAACGCCGCAGAGCCGCCCGACTTGTTCATCAATGATACAAGCATTCCGAGCAGAACAAGGAATACGATAATACCCATATTGTAGCTGTCGGCAAGGCTTGAAACGAAGCCGTCAAACAGAACATGATTGATTGCCGTTTCAAAGTTTCCGCCGGCATAAATGAATCCGCCGACAACAATACCGATAATGAGCGAGGAATAAACCTCTTTGGTAATAAGCGCAAGAACGATTGCGATTATGGGGGGAAGGAGCGAAAGAATCGTTGCATATGAGCTTATGCTCTCACGAACCTTTGTAATTGCCTGAGCCACATGGGACTCAAAGCCCGGGTCGTTGGTGAGGTTGTTTGCATAGTCGTCAACATAGGCGTGAGCCGAGTCGCCGTCGGAAAGGTCATAATCGGTTGCCTCTCCTTCAACATCAACGGAAAATACGCTTTCAGAAGCGGGAGCTGCAAGAAGCACATTTTCTTCCTCTGCCGCAAAAGCCATGCCGCAAAGCATTGCGCCGATAATGGCAACTGCCATAATTATTGCGGCAAATCTTCTCTTTTTGGTCATTAAAATTCCTCCATTAATTATTAAAGCTCCGATATGCGCCACGGCCGCAAATCGAAGCTTTAAAAATCAATGATTTTGAAAGATAGCGCTCCACAACCGTGACAGTTCGCAGCATATTATGCGGCGACCCAGCAAGCTCCGCCCCGGGCAGGCGGGAACCCACTTCGGCAAAAGCCCCTTTCACGCTCCCCCGTTTCCCGCAGGGAGAGAGCTACTCTTGACTTTCGCACCTCTATCATGCTTTTTTATTTACTACTTGACCTTATCACAAAGTAAATTTTTTGTCAAGGATATTTTACTTGTTTTTTAACAAATTGCAAATTTTTTCGCTCAAAAGCGCAAGTTCGTCCATTTTCAGGCTCTCCGTTCTGACCGACGGCGGGAAGCCGCATTCCTCAATAGCCCTGATAACGGTCTCCTTGGGAATACCCATACCCGAACTTATCGAATTTGAAGCGGTCTTTCTCCTCTGACCGAACGCCGCACGAACCATTTTGAAAAACATCGCTTCGTCGCTGATTTTTATTTCGGGTTCTTTGCGGATGTTCATTCTGATAACGCAACTGTCAACCTTGGGTGCAGGCATGAATGAGCCTGCGGAAACATCAAAAAGCTTTTCCGCTTCGGAATAATAATTCACCGCAACCGTCACCGCTCCCGCATTTCTGCTGCCGACGGGGGCGCAAAGTCTCTGCGCCGCCTCACGCTGAACCATAACCGTCACCGCCTCAATCGGCAGTCTGCTTTCAAGCAGGGTCATAATTACGGGTGAAGTTATATAATAAGGCAGATTTGCGCAGACATAGACGGGCATACCGCCGAATTTTTCTTCAATCAGCGCCGCAAGGTCGGTTTTGAGCACATCCTGATTGATAATCTCAACATTGTCAAAATCCGCAAGCGTTTCGTCAAGAATCGGCAAAAGCTTTGAATCAAGCTCAATGCAGACAACCTTTTTTGCCCGTTTGGCAAGCTCGGCGGTCAGAACACCGATGCCTGCGCCGATTTCAATAACGCCGCTCTCGCTGTCAATTCCGCTCTCCTGCGCCATTCGGGGGCAGACGGAGGGATTAACGATAAAATTCTGACCGAGCGCCTTTGAAAAATGAAATCCGTGGCGTGAAAGAATATCTTTGATTGTTCCGATATCGGTTAAATTATACATCACAGCAGCCTCGTATCATTAATAATAAGCTCAAAATCACAGCCGAGAAAAGCCGCGGATTTTTTGCAGAGCACCATTCTTTCAAGGAAAATTTCAAAGTATTCCATGACGGGGCAGACAAGAGTGTCGATTTTCAGAGTCAGAACGATAAGCTTTTTATCTGCGTCAACCTCGATTCCCGAGCTGAAAACGGCATAGTTTACTCTGTCGTGAATGTCCGTGTAGACCGTATTTTTGTTGCGGACTCTCGAGGTGCGGACATCGCTCTTATCGGCAAGAATCAGAGCGGCGGCAAGCGGAGTTACGGGGGCGGCGGTTTTTTCATCGTGATGACCTATCGCCGTTGTGACCGCAATAACCTCGGAAACGGGGAAATTCCTCGCTCTGAGCAGTTCAAACGCCATGAATGCGCCGCTCTGGGCGTGGTCACAGCGGTTCACCGTGTTGCCTATATCGTGCAGAAGCCCCGCAATTTTCGCAAGCTCGCAATCTCTCTCGCCGTAGCCGAGAGTTTCAAGAATCCTGCTCGCATCCGTGCCCGTCTTAACGGCGTGAGCCATTCCGTGCTCCGTATATTTCAGAGCGCCGAGAACATTGTTTGCGGCTTCAACATAGCTGACTATTTCGCTGTCTTTTCTTAAATTATCATAGCTTAACAAAAAAACACATCCTTTTGCCGTAATTATTGGTTATCCGTCTCTTGATTTTTAATACGCTTTATTTTATAATCTAAAATAAGCATGTTTGCAACATGAAAAACGACATTGATAATTTGTGGAGGGATTCCTATGTCAATTCTTGTTACCGGTGGCGCCGGATTCATCGGCTCCCACACCTGCGTTGAGCTTCTGAATGCAGGCTACGATACTATTATACTTGATAATCTCTGCAACAGCAAGAGTGAAAGTGTAAAACGAATAAAAGAAATTACGGGAAAAGATGTGAAATTCTGCGAATGTGACATCAGAGACCGCAAAGGACTCGATAAAATATTCTCAGAAAACAAAATAGACGCAGTTATTCACTTTGCAGGTCTTAAATCCGTTCCTCAAAGCTGCAAGGAGCCTCTTGAATATTATGACAACAATATCGGCGGAACGGTCACTCTCTGCCAAGCAATGCGTGACGCAGGCTGCAAGAAAATCGTTTTCAGCTCCTCTGCCACCGTTTACGGCAGCGAAAATCCCTCCCCTCTCAGAGAAGACATGCCTGAGGGAAAGACAACCAATCCTTACGGCACAACAAAGCTCTATATTGAAAGAATATTAAAGGACACTTGCGAATCGGACAAGGAATGGAGCGTCTGCCTGCTTCGCTATTTCAACCCCATCGGCGCTCACAAGAGCGGCAAAATCGGCGAAGACCCCAACGGAATCCCCTCAAACCTCGTTCCTTATATCACTCAGGTTGCAATCGGCAAGCTCGACCACCTGAATGTCTGCGGCAACGACTACCCCACCCCCGACGGCACGGGTGTCAGAGACTACATTCATGTTGTTGACCTTGCGCTCGGTCATATCAAAGCGGTTGAAAAGGTTCTCGGCGAAACCGGCTGCTACACCTACAATCTCGGCACCGGCAAGGGCTACAGCGTTCTTGACCTTGTTAAGGCATTTGAAAAGGCGTGCGGCAAGAAAATCAAATATGAAATCGCTCCCCGCCGCCCCGGAGATGTTGCCGTTTGCTATTCCGACCCCTCAAAGGCAAAGGAAGAGCTCGGCTGGGTTGCCGAAAGAGATGTTGACGAAATGTGCGAAGATTCATGGCGTTGGCAGTCTCAGAATCCCAACGGATATGAGGACTGATTGATGTTTGAAATCAAAAACTACATCTGGGATTTTGACGGAATGCTCTTCGACAGCTATCCTCATATCACCTCGGCTTTTCTCAAAACGCTTGAGGAATTCGGCAAAACCGCCGATTATGACGAGGCGAAAGCCCTGCTCGAGGTTTCGTTTGCAACTGCTTACGAGGCTTACGGCGTGAGCGATGAAGAAAAATCGGTCTTTCAGAAATATGAGCATACCTATTCCCTGCGCCCGATTGCTCTGCCGTTTGAGAACACGGTCAGAACCCTTGAAGCAATAGTTAAAAGCGGAAAAAAGAACTTTTTATATACCCACAGAGGGCACGAATCGTCTCAGCATTATATAAAATCGCACGGGCTTGATAAATATTTTACCGCATATGTTGATTCATCAATGAATTTTCCCGGAAAGCCGTCACCCGATGCAGTTAATTGGATTTGCGAAACCTACGGGCTTGTCAAAAGCGAGACGGTGATGATCGGCGACAGAGAAATTGATGTTCTTTCCGGAGTTAACGCCGGCACTTTCGGCTGTCTTTTCTCAAAAAAGAAAAGCCCGAGAACCGAAGCCGACTTTGTTATCAGCGATATTTCTCAGGTATTGGGCATTGAAGGCTACAGAATCAGAAAAGCCGATATCGGCGATGTTGAAGCGGTCAGCAGTATTTATGATGAGCTTTTCGATTTGCAGGAAAGCGGAACAAACACAACCAATTGGCATAGGGGCGTTTACCCCACCAAAGAGGTTGCCGCCTCTGCGGCAAAAGAGGGAACTCTCTATGTACTCGAAGAAAGCGGCGGAATAATTGCATCGGCAATTTTCAATCGGGAACAGCTTGATGTTTACGGCGAAATCGATTGGCAGTTTGCCGCCGAGCCGTCCGAAGTCATGGTTGTTCACACACTCTGCGTTTCTCCCCGTTCGGCGGGCAGAGGAACGGGCAGACGAATGATCCGTTATCTCCGCAGGCTTGCAAAAGAAAGCGGCTGTAAAGTGATAAGACTTGACACATATTACAGCAACGACCCCGCCTCGGCAATGTATGAGGGCTTGGGCTTCCGCTATGCAGGTAGCGCAGACACTCTCTTTCAGGGTGTAATTCCCGAAAAGCTAAAATTTTTTGAATATAATCTGGATGAATAATTTTATCGGAGGTATAATTATGCGGGCAGTAATAACCGTTATCGGCAAAGATATGGTCGGCATTCTCGCCAAGGTCTCAACGGAATGCTCAAACCACAACATCAATGTTCTTGAAGTTACGCAGTCCATTCTTCAGGATATGTTTGCGATGATAATGATGGTTGACATCTCAAAATCGGATATTCCCTTTACCGAATTTTCCGACACTCTCGGCAAAATCGGCAGCGATATGGGTCTTTCGATTCATGCAATGCATGAGGACATTTTCAACGCCATGCATACAATATAACGAGGTGACCTGCCATGCTTAATGCAAGAGATATTCTTGAAACGATAACGATGATTCAGGATGAACACCTGGATGTCAGAACAATAACCATGGGCATTTCGCTTCTTGACTGCTGTCACAGCGATGTTGACAGAATGTGCGAGAGGGTCTATGACAAAATCACCCGATACGCAAAGGATCTTGTTTCAACGGGAGAGCAGATTGAAAAGGAGCTCGGAATTCCCATTATAAACAAGCGAATTTCCGTCACCCCTGCCGCCATGATTCTTGCGGCGTGTGACGACAGAGACGCCGTTAAGCTTGCAAAAACGCTTGAAAAGGCGGCTGTTGAATGCGGCGTTAACTTCCTCGGCGGCTTCTCGGCTCTTGTTCAGAAGGGCTTCGGCCCCGGCGACAGAGAGCTTATCGAAGCGATTCCCGAGGCTCTGAGCGTGACCGATCACATCTGCTCCTCGGTCAACATAGGTTCAACAAAAACCGGCATCAACATGGATGCCGTTGCAATGATGGGCAAGGTTGTTAAACGCAGCGCAGAGCTGACAGCAGACAGAGACTGCATAGGCCCCGCAAAGCTCGTTGTTTTCTGCAACGCACCCGAGGATAACCCGTTCATGGCGGGCGCATTTCACGGCGCAGGCGAGCCCGACTGCGTTATCAATGTCGGCGTTTCGGGCCCCGGCGTTGTCAGAGCCGCTCTTGCCAAGGCGGGCGACTGTGACCTGACGGCAGTTGCGGATTTAATCAAGAAAACCGCTTTCAAAATAACCCGTATGGGTCAGCTCGTTGCGAACGAAGCTTCCCGCAGGCTCGGCGTTCCGTTCGGAATCGTTGATCTCTCCCTTGCACCCACCCCCGCAATCGGCGATTCGGTTGCTCATATTCTTGAGGAAATGGGTCTGGAAGCCTGCGGCTGTCACGTAACGACGGCGGCTCTTGCCCTTCTCAACGATGCGGTTAAAAAGGGCGGAGGTATTGCTGCATCACATG
>CAYXVM010000067.1:0-9376 GCA_964468465.1 uncultured Clostridium sp. | reverse complement strand
AATATTGGATAATCGAAGCAAAGCTTTCAACTGCTCAGCACAGAATCCTCAATGCCGCCCTCTATTCCGACGAAAAAGGCAAGGTTAAGATCACCAACGAGGCTCAGGCAAAAGAATATCTTGCCCGCCTTGACGGAGCGGAATATGAAGTTAAATCCGTTAAAAAAGGAACAAGAAAAAAGAATCCCGCTCCTCCGTTCATCACCTCAACGCTTCAGCAGGAGGCATCGAGAAAGCTCGGCTTCCAGGCTGAAAGAACGATGAAAACCGCTCAGGAGCTTTACGAGGGCGTTAACCTCAAGGGTACGGGCATGACGGGTCTTATCACCTACATGAGAACCGATTCTCTCCGTATTTCCGAGGAAGCAAGAGCCGCCGCATCGGATTATATAACAAAAGCGTTCGGCAGCGAATATTTGCCCGAAAAGCCCGTATATTATAAATCAAGAGCCAATGCTCAGGACGGCCACGAGGCTATCAGACCGACTTCGCCGTCGCTCACTCCCGAGGCAGTCAAGAGCAGTCTTACCTCAGACCAGTATAAGCTCTACAGCCTCATCTGGAAGCGCTTCATCGCAAGCCTTATGGCAAGCTGTGTTCAGAACACCGTTAAGGCTGAAATAATCGCATCCAAAGCGGAAAATCCGGATTCATTCTGCATTTTCACCGCCGCAGGCTATTCCGTAAAATTCGACGGCTTCACAAAGCTCTATGAGCTTCCCGAGGAGGACGAGGGGAAGGGCGTTCTGCCCGAAATCAAGGCGGGTGAAAAATTTAAGCTCCGTGAGCTTAACCCGAATCAGCATTTCACTCAGCCTCCCGCCCGTTACACCGAAGCTTCGCTTATCAAGGAGCTTGAAGAAAACGGAGTCGGCAGACCGAGCACATACGCCGCCATTCTCTCAACGATAATCAAGAGAGGCTATGTTCAGCGCAAGGCTAAACAGCTTGTTCCGACGGAGCTCGGTATGGCGACAACGGGTCTGCTCAAAGACAAATTCCCCAAAATCGTCAACACCAAGTTCACCGCTCAGATGGAGACGAATCTTGACCGCATAGGAAGCGGCGAGGAGGATTATGTCAGAATGCTTGACGAGTTCTACGGCGACTTTGAGAAAACGCTTGAAAAAGCCAAGGTCGAGATGAAGGATGTCAAGATTCAGCTCGAGGAAGACACAACGGATATTCCGTGCGAGAAGTGCGGCAGAATGATGGTCATTAAAACCGGCAGATACGGCAGATTCCTTGCCTGCCCGGGCTATCCGGAATGTAAAAACGCAAAGCCGCTTATTGTTAACACGGGCGCAAAATGCCCCGAATGCGGCGGAGAAATAATAGAGAGAAAATCCAAAAAGGGTCATGTTTTCTACGGCTGCGGCAATTGGCCGAAGTGCAACTTCATGAGCTGGGATCCCCCGGCAGGCGAAAACTGCCCCGAATGCGGCAAAACTCTCTTTAAGAAAAAAGGCGGCAAGCTTGTCTGCATGACAAAGGACTGCGGCTATTCAAAATCCGTTTCGGGAAAGAAAAAGAACGATGGAAACAGTTAAAATAATCGGCGGAGGCTTTGCGGGAGTTGAAGCCGCATGGCAGCTTGCAAACCGTGGGATTCCCGTTGAGCTTTACGAAATGAAGCCCGTCAGGTTTTCTCCCGCCCATTCAAGCAGCGGCCTTGCCGAGCTTGTCTGCTCAAACTCCTTTAAGGCGATGAGGCTCGGCTGTGCGGCGGGAATGCTGAAAGCCGAAATGGAGATACTCGGCTCTCTCTGCGTTGAATGTGCCAAGGCAACAGCCGTTCCTGCAGGCGGTGCGCTTGCGGTTGACAGAGACAAATTTTCCGCTCTTGTTACCGAAAAAATACTTTCGAGAAAAGAAATAACGCTCATCAGAGAAGAAATAACCGAGATTCCGGGCGGCATTGTAATCATTGCCGCAGGGCCGCTCGCATCCCCCGCTCTTTCCGAGAAAATCAAGGAGCTTTGCGGCGGAAACCTCAGCTTCTTTGACGCCGCCGCACCGATTGTCACGGCGGAGAGCATCAATCTTGAAAAGGCTTTCATGCAGTCGAGATATGACAGAGGAGAACCCGATGACTATATCAACTGCCCGATGAACAAGGAAGAATATGAAGCGTTCTATCAGGCACTTGTGACTGCCGAATGTGCCGAAACCCATGAGTTTGACAGGCGCAAGGGCGTTTATGAGGGCTGTATGCCCATTGAAGTTATGGCTTCGAGGGGTCACGATACTATCCGCTTCGGCCCGATGAAGCCTGCGGGGCTTGTTGACCCGAGAACGGGTCACAGACCTTGGGCAAATTTGCAGCTTCGCAAGGAAAACAGAGCAGGCACGATGTATAACCTCGTCGGGTTTCAGACAAATCTGAAATTCCCCGAGCAAAAAAGAGTTTTCTCCATGATTCCCGCTCTTGAAAACGCCGAATTTGTCCGCTACGGAGTTATGCACAGAAACACTTTCATCGATTCGCCCCGTCTTTTGGACGCAGATTTCGGATTCAGAAAAAAAGACGGCCTGTATTTTGCAGGTCAGATAACCGGAGTTGAGGGCTACATGGAGTCGGCGGCTTCGGGAATACTTGCGGGAATAAACGCCGCAAACAGAGTTCTCGGGGAAGAAATTTTCGTTCCCTCGGAGCTTACAATGACGGGCGCTCTTGCCCGATACATCAGCGACGGCAGCGTCAGCAACTTTCAGCCCATGGGCGCAAGCTTCGGGCTTTTGCCGCCGCTTGATGAAAAAATCAGAGACAAAAAGCTGAGATATGAGGCGCTTGCTGAAAGAGGACTTGGCGCCCTGAACTTACCCTTGTAACGGAGGAATTTTTTGTCATGCTTGAAAGATTAATAGAATTCATTTGCGAGGAGCTTGGCTGCGACGAAAGCCAGATAAACGGCGAAACCGTTCTTAATGAGCTTGTCAGCGATGAGATTGAAATTCAGGAGCTTGCCTCGGAGCTTGAAAATGAGTTTGGTATTGAATTCAGCGAGGAAATCGGCAGCGACATCACCGTTTCGGAGCTTGCCGAAAGAATTGAAAAGGATTCCTGAGAAAGGAAGAAAAACAATGGGAGAAAAATATGCCGGGCTTCAAAAGAATCTCGGCTATAAATTCAAGGATATTTCTTTGCTTGAAACGGCGCTGACGCATTCGTCATACGCCAATGAGAAAAAGGGCACGACGGAATGTAACGAGAGGCTTGAATTTCTCGGAGATTCAATTCTCGGCTTTGTTACCGCAAAATACTTTTTTCAGAATTATGATTACCCCGAGGGCGAGCTGACCAAGCACAGATCCGCCAAGGTCTGTGAAAATGCGCTCTGCCAGTATGCAACGGAGCTCGGCATCGGCGAAGAGCTGAGACTCGGCAACGGCGAAACAAGAATGGGCGGCAGAGAAAGACCATCGATTCTTGCGGACGCTTTTGAAGCGGTGCTTGCCGCCGTTTTCCTTGACGGAGGTCTGGAAGAAGCCGAAAAAATCGTTCTGCGATTCATTCCGAGGCATGATAAGCTTGAAAAAGCGGTTGACTACAAAACGCTTCTTCAGGAGGTCATTCAGCAGAACCGTGAAGAAAATGTCGATTATGTCGTTACCGAGGCGAGCGGCCCTCCGCATAACAGAACCTTTAAGGTTGAGGTTCATCTTAACAGCAATGTTCTTGGCAGTGGAGTCGGCAAAAGCAAGAAAAATGCCGAGCAGGAGGCCGCCAAGGAAGCTCTTGCGCTCATGGGAATTAAAAAATGAAGCATATAAACATAGCTCTTTTCGTTGTCCATAAGGGATGCCCGCACATGTGCTCATTCTGCAATCAGCGGAGCATTTCGGGAAGCGGAGGGGATTTGACCGCCGATGATGTTCACAAGGCGGCTCGGACCGCAATTGAAACGCTTGACAAAAGTGAAGCCGCAGGCGGCGAAATCGCCTTTTTCGGCGGAAGCTTCACGATGGTTGAGCGTGAATACATGCTCTCGCTTCTGCAAGCCGCATATGAATATGTTGAAAAAGGAATTTTCAAAGGCATCAGAATTTCAACAAGACCCGACGGCATAAGCCGTGAAATCTGCGATATTCTGAAAAAATACGGAGTAACCGCCGTTGAGCTCGGCGCACAGAGCCTTGACGACAGAGTTCTTGCCCTCAACGAAAGGGGTCACTCGGCAAAGCAGGTCTGCGATGCCTGCGGGCTTCTGCATGAATACGGCTTTGAGCTGGGGCTTCAGATGATGACGGGGCTTTACGGCTCGACCGATGCCGACAGCATTGAAACAGCAGAGAAGATTATTGAGCTGAGACCCGCAACGGTCAGAATTTATCCGACGGTGGTTATAAAAGGCACAAAGCTTGCGGAGCTTATGCACAGCGGCGAATTTGTTCCGAAAGGAATCGAAGAAACCGTTGAGCTGTGCGCAAGGCTTATTCCGATGTTTGAAAACGCAGGGATAAAGGTAATCAGAGTCGGTCTCCATTCGGGCGGCTCGGTTGAAGAAAATTATGAAGGCGGAGCTTATCATCCTGCGCTCAGAGAGCTTTGTGAGGGCAGGATTTATTATAACAACGCTCTTGACGGGCTTAAAAAGCACGGTGCAGGAGAATACACATTGTTTGTTGCTCCAAAAGAAATCTCAAAGATGACGGGGCAGAAAAAACAAAATCTGACAAAGCTTCGTGAAAACGGCTTCATATGCACGGTCAAGGGCAGAGAGGGCGTTGAAAAATACGAGGTTCTGATTGAAACGAATACATAAAGGTTTGGTAAGAGAATGATATTAAAATCGCTTGAAATGCAGGGATTCAAGTCATTTCCCGACAAAACTACGCTTGAGTTCGGCAGAGGAATTACCGCCGTTGTCGGGCCTAACGGCTCGGGCAAGAGCAATATTTCCGACGCCGTGCGCTGGGTTCTCGGCGAGCAGTCAACAAAGACTCTCCGAGGCGCAAAAATGGAGGATGTCATTTTCGGCGGCACGAGCAGCAGAAAGGCGCTCGGCTTTGCCGAGGTCACTCTGCGCCTTGACAACACCGACAGAGGGCTTAACGACTGCGACAAGGACGAGGTTGCCGTAACCCGCCGTTACTACCGCTCGGGCGAGAGCGAATATAAAATCAACGGCGAGGTCTGCCGTCTGAGAGATATCCACGAGCTTTTCATGGATACGGGTCTTGGCAGAGACGGCTATTCCATGGTCGGTCAGGGCAGAATTGCCGATTTGGTTTCCGCCCGTTCAACTCAGCGCAGAGATATGCTTGAGGAAGCGGCGGGAATTTCGCATTTCCGCTACAGGCGTGCAGATGCAAACCGCAGGCTTGACCAGGCGGAGGAAAATCTTGTCAGGCTCAGAGATATTCTTGCAGAGCTTGAATCAAGAATTGGTCCGCTCAAAACTCAGAGCGAAAAAGCGACAAAATTCATAGCCCTTGCCGAGGAAAAGAAAACTTTTGAAATCGGTCTGTGGCTTCATACAATAGAAAAATCCAAAAACGGTCTGCGTGAGCAGGAGCACAAGCTTTCGCTTGCATCCGCTCAGTATGAGAAAACGGAAAACGAACTTGCCGAGCTTGAAGCGCAGATTGAAAAGGCGATAAAAGAGGGTCAGGAAATTACCCTTGAAATTGAACGCCTGCGCCGCAGTGTTTCCGAGGGTGAGGAGGAAGCGGCGGTTATCGGCGGTCAGATTGCCGTTGAAAAGAACACAATCGAGCATAACGAGCAGACGATAGAGAGAATCAGCGGCGACATGGGCGAGAGCGCAAGCTCCGTTGCCGAAACCGATGCTCAGATTGAGCAGGCGCAGAAAGATATTGCCGAAAAAGAAGCCGTTATCGCTCAGAAAAAGCAGGCTCTTGCCGATGAGCTTCAGCGGCTTAATGACCTGCTTGGTCAGAACAGCGAAAATTCCGAAAAATCCCGTGAAATCAGCGATGAATTAACGGCTTTGGCTCTCAGGCTTGCGGATTTGAGGGTTGAAAAATCAACCACGGAATCTGCCCGCAGGGAGCTTAGTGCGAGAATAGAAAATATCGACGAGGTTATCGAATCAAGAGGCGGAGTTATCGACGCTCTTGAAAAGGAAAAAGCCGAAGCCGAAAAGGAGCTTGACCGCCTTAAAACCGAGGCGGCGGAGTTTGAAAATTCGCTTGACGGCTACCGCATGATAATCGAATCAAGAAGCGGAAAAGAAGAAAAGCTTCGCAAAGAGCTTGAAGCGATAAATCTTGACATATATCAGAAAAATGCAAGAATCAAGATGCTTGACGACCTTGAAAAGAACCTTGACGGCTACGCGGGGAGTGTTCAGAAGGTCATAAAAGAAGCCAAAAGAGGGGCAATAAGGGGCGTTCACGGAACGCTTTCTCAGCTCATTTCCGCTCCTGCCGAATATGCGGTTGCGGTTGAAACTGCTCTCGGTGCGGCGATTCAGAATATCGTTACCGACGATGAAAACACCGCCAAAAGGGCGATTAATTTCCTGAAAGAAAACAGAGCGGGCAGAGCAACCTTTCTGCCGTTGACCTCGGTTAAATCAAGACCGTTCACCGAAAAGGGGCTTGAAAACTGTGAGGGCTTTGTTGACATGGCGGACAGACTCCTTGAATTTGACCCGAAATACGGCGAAATCATCGGCTCTCTGCTCGGCAGAACTGCGGTTGTTGATAATATTGACAACGGCATTGCCATGGCGAAAAAATATTCCTACCGCTTCAAAATAGTCACCCTTGACGGTCAGGTGCTCAATGCAGGCGGCTCAATGACGGGCGGCTCAAGAGGCTCGGGAGCAGGATTCCTGAGCAGAACGACCGAGATTGAAAGCCTGCGTGAAAAGGTTGCCGTTCTTGAAAAACAGTATTCCGAAAGAAACGAGAGCTTCAAGACTCTTTCCGAGGAGCTGGCTCAGGTCAGAGCGGAGCTTGAAGCGAGCGAAGCCGAGCTGATGAAGTCGCAGGAGGACATAATCAGAGCCGAAAGTGCGCTGAATCTTGTCAAAGACAGGTATTCGGCGGCAAAGGGTCATATCGGCGAGCTTGAAGAAGAAAAAGAGAGGGCAAAGGCGAGAATCGCCGAGTCCCTTGCCGAGGAAGAAAAGGCTCAGGCAGAAATTGACAAAGTAACGGCGAAAAGCGACAGGCTCGGAGAAATGCTCAGCGAGCTGAATGCGGAGCGTGAATCAATTGACAGGCTCCGTGAAGAATCATCGGGAATTCAGAACGGCCTGAACCTTGAAATCGTTGCTCTGCATAAGGATATCGAAGCAGATAACGAAACGATAGCAGGCTGTATCGAGCGCAGAGAGAATTTTAACCGCAGAGCCGACAAGCTCAATGAAGAAATAGAGCAGATAAAGCAGCAGAACGAAGAAATCCTTGCCAACATCAAGGCTCTTGAGGATAAGGCGGTTTATCTTCGTGAAAACGCCGTTAAAACCGAAAAACAGATAGAAAGCCTTATCGAAAAGCGAACTCAGGGCGAGGCGCAAAGCACTTCTCTGCGCCTGAAAGAGCGTGAAATGACTGCCGACAGAGAAAAGCTCGGCGGCGAGCTTGCAAGGCTTGAGGAACGCCGTGATTCAATGCAGAAAGAGCTTGAAACGGCGCAGAACAAGCTTTATGACGAGTATCAGCTCACGCTCAGAGAGGCAGCCGAAATGAATATCGTTCTTGACGATATTCCGAAGGCTCAGCGTTCGCTGCAAGAGATTAAAAATAAAATCAGAGCTTTGGGCAGCGTCAATGTCGGAGCAATCGAGGAATACAAAGAGGTCTCCGGCAGATACGAATACATGAGCGGTCAGATAAGCGACATCGAGAAATCCAAAGAGGAGCTGACGAAGCTCATTGAAGAGCTGACAGGCAAAATGGCCGAGAGGTTCAGAGAGCAGTTCAGACGAATCAACAACAATTTCGGCGAAACCTTCAAGGATTTGTTTGACGGCGGACGGGCTGAGCTTGTGCTCGACGACCCGCAGGATGTGCTTGAATGCAACATCAACATCAGGGTTCAGCCGCCCGGAAAGAATGTTCAGAATATCGACCTGCTTTCAGGCGGTGAAAAGGGACTTGCCGCCATTGCGTTGCTGTTTGCAATTCAGAAGGTCAACCCTGCTCCGTTCTGCATTTTCGACGAGGTTGAGGCGGCTCTTGACGATGTCAATGTCAGCCGATATGCTTCGTATGTTAGAAGCATGACCGACAGAACGCAGTTCATACTTATCACCCACAGGCGGGGCACGATGGACGAAGCTGATATGCTCTACGGCGTAACCATGCAGGAAAAGGGCGTTTCAAAGCTCCTGGAGCTTAAAACTTCCGAAATGGCAAAAAAGCTCGGTCTGGAATAAGACAAATTGATTAATTTGTCGGAAATTGAACTATTGAATAATCAAAAAAGCCGTGTTATAATATTTTTTAACAGCTTAGGTTATTAATAATTTTATATATAATAAAGTTAAGGAGGAATACAAAATGTCAAACCACGGAATTATTACTTACCCCGACGCTCAGGCGGTCACAAAGCAGCTTGATGAGCTTATCAAAAAGCCCATGTATTCAATCAGCCCCGAGGCTCTCAAAGACTACGAGGTTAATTACTTTGATAAGAAGTGTGCAAAGTCAAAGGTAATGATTGAAGAAGCTAAGCAGGTTATCCCCGGCGGCGTTCAGCATAACCTTGCTTTCAACTATCCGTTCCCCCTTGTTTTCACAAAGGCTGAGGGCGCATATCTTTACGATATCGACGGTAACAGATATTTTGACTTCCTTCAGGCAGGCGGCCCCACCGTTCTGGGCAGCAACCCCCCTGCAGTCCGTGAAAAGGTTATTGAGCTTCTCAACACCTGCGGACCTTCAACAGGACTTTTCCATGAATATGAGTATAAACTCGGCAAGAAGATTGCCGACCTTATCCCCAATGTCGACATGTTCCGTATGCTCGGCTCGGGCACAGAGGCATGCATGACCGCTATCCGTGTTGCCCGCCTTGCAACAGGCAAGAAGAAGATTCTGAAGATGGGCGGCGCATACCACGGCTGGAGCGATCAGCTCGGCTACGGCATCCGTGTTCCCGGCTCAAAGTGGACTCAGGCAACAGGTGTTCCTCATTTCTGCTTCAAGGATACCGAGGAGTTCTTCCCCGGCGACCTTAACGACCTTGAGAGAAAGCTTCGTGCAAACAAGCTCAAGGGCGGCACAGCGGCCGTTATGCTTGAACCCGTCGGCCCCGAGAGCGGCACAAGACCCGTTGACAAGAATTTCTGCAAGGGCGTTGAGACCCTTTGCCGCAAGTACGGCGCACTTCTCATCTTCGATGAGGTTGTTACCGCTTTCCGTGTCAGCATGAACGGCGCACAGGGCTACTTCGACG
>CAYXVM010000066.1:0-9389 GCA_964468465.1 uncultured Clostridium sp. | reverse complement strand
GGAAGCCTATCCTTGATTCTCCACATAATTTCGGCAAAATCGTCAAGAGTGCCTGCGCTGACCTCATAATCGGGATATTTTCTTTCTATTTTTGAAAGCATTTCCTTGACTTTTTCGGGTGACGGCGCACCTTTGTTATCAAGCGTATGGTCAAACCAAAGAAATTCATCTGCAAATTCACATTTGAAAGCTCCGCCGTAATCACCCGAATATATAACCACGATTTCGCTCTCTCCGCATTTCCACAGGAAGCATTCGGGAACCTCGGGCACGGCAGATGCGCCGTTAACGCCGATATGCAGAAGCTTGATTCCGTGCTTTGCCAGGAGCGGAACTATCGCCTTGGTGTGACCGGGAACATCGGTCATTTTTGCCGAAACGGTCTTTCTGCCTCTTATTTCGTCAATTTCATCTACTATCGAAAGCCCGTAATCAAAGGTATCCTCGTCAAAAACCTCCGAATGAGTTGTGAAAGGCATTGCGTGGGGAACAATATTGCCCGATTTCAGAGCATCAATCAGCTTCGCTTTTTTGCCGCTGTCCGAATCATGGAGTGCTTCCTTGATTATCCATGAACCCGTTGTCCATATAAAGCCTTTTTTGTTCTCGGTGTTAACCTTTTCGGCAAGGCTGACGGCGGAGGGGATATATTCATCAATATATTTGCGGCGAATGTTCTCCGCATAATCCGTAAAGCCAAGATCAAGATGAGTTTTTGAAACAACATAAACTTTTTTCATTTGTTTTCCTCCCGTGCTATTCCGTAAAGCATAAAATCAAGCAGCTTTTCAAGACTTTTTTCGTGTGCGATGAAAGCGGAGTCAAAGCTTTCTGGCGAAGTGTTGCCGCCGTTCAGATAGCCGTTCAAGATGTTCTGAAGCAAGGAATAGTATTCCGATGCGTCATTCTTTGAAACACCCTTCCGAAGCTCGATTCCGTCAATCGCACTAAGATAAACCTTTTTATTGAATTCATCAAACCTGCTTCTGATTTCTTTTAGCTTTTTCGCAAATTCTGCGCTGTCAGTCAGCACATCGGCAAAAATAAGCCGTCTGTGATAAGGATTTTCCGAAAAGAATTTGTATCTTTCTCTCATATAAAGCTTAAAATCCGTTCCGAAATCCTTGCCACTCATGTAAGCGATAAATCCGTTGACGGCTTCCTCAACACAGCAGAGATACAAATCCTCTTTGCCGCCGAAGTTATGATAAATAAGCCCTTTTGATATGCCGTGCTTCTGGCAGATCTGATTAACCGCCGCACCGTCAAAGCCGTGAAGGTTATCTTTGTTATATTTAGCAACCGAAAAATACTTCATAACAAAACCCCGTTTCTCAATTACAGTGATTTATCAACCTTTACGGTTAAATCGGTATAAATTCTGCTCTGAGGCTCATTTTTCAGAATTATGCTTTCATACAGTGCTTTTATTGCCATATATCCCTGTTCAAACGGCTGTTGGCAGATGGTTGCAAGAACTTCGCCGCCGAGCAGAGCGTCACGGATTATCGGCGGGTCGTCGAAGGTGCAGACTCGGGCATGAGAGCCGTGCTCTTTGAGCGCCTGAAGCGTTCCTTTAAATCCTGCGGCGGTTATATAGACAAAATCAAGCTCAGGGTGGCTTTCAAGAGCGTTTTTCATGGCAGAATACGCCGTTTCATCGTCGTCATTGCTCTCGGAAATTCCGACAATTTCGATTTGCGGATAGTCCTTTTCAATAACCGACCGTATGCCCTCAACTCGCTGAGCGTGACCTTTATGATGAGCGCTTCCCGTCATGATATAAAGCTTTGCAGAGCCGTTTGACAAAAGACCTGTCAACCTGCCCGCAATACATCCGCTTTTATAATAATCACAGCCCACATAAACTGCACCGTCAAGCCACTCAAGCTCGCTTGAGAGCATTATTATCCGCACTCCTTTTTTGCGAAGCCGTCTCAGCCTTTCCTCAACCTCTTTGCAGCAAATCGGAGTTAATACAAGCTGTGAAGTATCATCGGGCAGTTCATCAAGCAGTTTTATCAGATTTTTTGGTTCATAGCCCTTGAATTCAAAAATCTCGGTTTCAAAGCCGTAGCCCGAATATTCATCACGGGCGGCAGAAATACCCGCTTTGACATCATCAAAAAACGGGTTGCCGATGCTATTGAGAATAACGGGAACCTTTATCGGCTTCCCCGAATATACAAGGGCCTTGCCGATTATGTTGGGCTTATAGTCATATTGTTTTGCGATTTCAAGAATCTTCTGCTTTGTTTCGTTGCTTATTCCGGGGCGGTCTTTCAAAGCTCGGTCAACGGTTCCTCGGCTCACGCCTGCAAGCCGTGCAATTTCTTTTGCGGTTATCGCCATTGTTTCACTCCTGTTTCGTTTCCGTGCACGAGCACGAACTTTTAATCATTATATATCTTATTCTCTCAATTGTCAACATTCCGGGATATATCCGTTTGTTAAATGTTGCAAAAAAGCAGAAATCCCGACCGCACGGTCAGAATTTCTGCTATCTGTCAGGATATTATTCTTCAACCTTGTCAAAATAAATAACTGCGCTTTCACCGGATTTTTCGGCGGTGTGCGTCAATACCAGACCCGCATTCATAAGCAGCGCTCCGGAAAAAACTTCTCCCGTTTCTTCATTCCTGTAATAAGCTTCGGGGTCAAGACCGCGAAGCTTGACTATCAGGTGCTGACGGAATTCCCTGCGCATTGTTACAAGAGTAAACATTGTCCGTGATTTATCGGGCGAGACAAACTGCCAGGCTGCCCTGTACGGGTTTTCAAACGGGGAAATAAGCCTGTAGAGGTCACCTCTGTTCACAAGCTCATAATTTCTGTGATATTCCTTTATCTGACTGCGGATAATCTCCGTTTCTTCGTCGGTAAGCTTTGTGGGGTCAAGCTCCAAGCCGAAAGTTCCCCACCTTGCAACATTGCATTTTGTGCCGTATCCCGTGCGGTCGCAAGCGGAAACATGCGCTCCCATTGACGAAGCGGGGTAGCACATCGAGGTGCCGAACTGAATATACAGCCTTTCAATCGGGTCGGTGTTGTCGCTTGCCCATATCTGCGGCGAATAGCAAAGCATGGCAGGGTCATAGCGTCCGCCGCCGCCGGAACAGTTCTCAAAGAGAATGTTCGGGAAGGTTGTAACAAGCCTGTTCATAAGGTCATATGTGCCTAAAATGAAGCGGTGGAAAAATTCCTCTTTGCGTTCGGGCGGCAGAAGTGCCGAGCCTGCGTCGGAGATATTCCTGTTAAAATCCCATTTAAGATATTCAATGTTATTCTCGGAAAGCACCTTATACATCTGCTCCCAAATGTTGTCACGGACATCCTTGCGAGACACATCAATAACATACTGATTGCGGCCGAGCATCGGTTCTCTGCCTTCAACATGAACACACCAGTCGGGATGTGCACGGAAAAGGTCGGAATCGGGAGAAATCATTTCAGGCTCATACCAAATGCCGAACTTCAAGCCCTCATTATTAACCCGCTTTATTAAATCGCCGAGGCTTCCCTGAAGCTTTTCTTCGTTAACATACCAATCCCCGAGCGAGGATCTGTCATCGTTTCGCTTACCGAACCAGCCGTCGTCCATAACAAGCATTTCAACGCCTAATTTTTTGGCTTCCTTTGCAAAAGCCACAAGTTTGTCAGCATCAAAATTGAAGTATGCCGCTTCCCAGCTGTTAATAAGCAGCGGCCTTTTTTCGGCTTTGTAACGGCCTCTTATCAGATTGTTATTATAAAATCTGTGCAAAAGGCGGCTCATTTCTCCGATTCCTCGGGAGGTATAAACCATTATCGCTTCGGGAGCGTCAAAAGATTCACCGCCGTCAAGCTCCCATGAAAAGGTATCGGGGTCGATGCCCA
This sequence comes from uncultured Clostridium sp., assembly GCA_964468465.1. GTDB lineage: Bacteria > Bacillota > Clostridia > Oscillospirales > Acutalibacteraceae > CAG-177. The sequence goes on along the minus strand of CAYXVM010000066.1, from coordinate 5,513 downwards.
TAATAACTCTTGTCGTGCAGTTGAAATCACATTCGGCAAGCGCCGAAAAGTTGCCGGAATAGACAAAATTAAAGCCGTAAACATTGCCGTGTTCTTCGTCGGCTCCTTTTTGCGCCAATGCCATAAACGGATTCTGCGTATGGCTCGAAGCACCTCTGCGGCTGCCGATTCCCTGAATTCCGTGGGCGAGGGGACGGCGTTCAATGTTTCTTTCCTTTGCATGTGCGCCGTAAAGAGAAATCATATCATAATCCATATCGGGCAGGTCAAGGCAAAGACTGAACGCTCTTTCAATCCTCATTTTTTTCGGGGATTCATTCGTGACACGGATGCGTCTTGAAATAATATCATATTTCGGGAAAACGGAATAATAAAGCGTTACTGCGGCTCCCGTTACGGAATCTTTTGCATAAATTTCAAGAGTCTGCGCTTCGCTGTCGCTGTTAATATAGCTTGAGGGCATTTGCGGTATTTCTTTTTTGCCGTCATATATTTTATATCCGCAGTAACGGATATCCGTAACGCTGTCGCCGTTTGAATTGCGGATTTCAAGCGCCGATATTCTGAAATCTCCTGCACCGCTTGTGCCGAATTCCATTGGCGCCGTGTCGGGCGAAAAGCCGTGTTCTCCGATAACGGGATTTACAGGGCTGAAGGATGCGTTAGGCGTTCTCTTATCTCTGCACGGCACAAAGCAGTCAGGGATGAATGCACCGTAATACAAGTTTAACAGATAATTCTCCTCATAAACCTGAATTATGTAGCTTGTATTATCGGTATCAAGCTTGAATGTTTTGTTTTTCTCATTATAAATTATCGGCATAATGACCTCCAAATACAATTATTTTTTGCTTTCCGAGACATTATACCATAAATTTCTTAATATAAAAGAGTTATTTTATAATTTAATCGCTTTTTATTCAGAAATCCGGTTGTTAAGTAGTTGCTTTTTCCGAAACGGTAGGGCAGGGGCTTGCTCCCGCCGTTTGTTTGTTATGCCGTATCTGTTGATATATAACGATTTTTCGTAGGGAACGCCGTCCTCAGCGTTCCGGGAATCAATAAAAACCAACGGCTAAGCGGTAGGGGCGAACTGCGTTCGCCCGCTTGAAAATGACCAATATCAACGCAATTTCATCGTAGGGAATGCTGTCCTCAGCGTTCCGCCACCTCATCCGTCACTTCGTGACACCTTCTCCTCAAGGAGAAGGCGAAAACTAAAAACAACGGCTCTGTTTTATGCGGGACGGGTGACCCGTCCCCTACGGTTGCCATCTGAAAACTCACAAATTAACGATAAATCCGTAGGGTTCGGCGTCCCCGACGAACCAATTCGCCGCAGGAGAATAACCTGCGGATGACTGCAACTGAGGTTAAAATAATAACCGTACAACATTCCATGCTTTAACACACATACCTGAATATTTTCCTGCATGAAATAATGACGAAAAAAACAAAATATTTCAAAAAATCCTGAATTTTTTTTGAAAAAGTACTTGACGAACCGGGATTTTTATGTTATATTAATCGAGCGTTCTGCGCTGGTGTAGCTCAGTTGGTAGAGCAGCTGATTTGTAATCAGCAGGTCGGGGGTTCGAGTCCGTCCACCAGCTCCACTTTTTCAGAGCGAGCCAAAAGTTAATATTTGGAAGAGTTCCCGAGCGGCCAAAGGGAGCAGACTGTAAATCTGCCGTCATCGACTTCGGTGGTTCGAATCCACCCTCTTCCACCATAATGCAGAAATCCGAACTTAATGCCAATCGGCAATGGGTTCGGATTTTTCGTTTTTATCAGAAATATCTGTTTTTGAGGTTGTAACAAAAAAGAGGCTGTCACGCTTCGCTTTACCGATTTGTGACAGCCTCTTTTGCTTTAATTATTTTAAAGCCGATTTTATATTATCAAAAACTCCTCTGAACCAAACAGTTATGATAGCCGATACGTCTTTCAACCATCGCACGAATTTCCGTGCGGCATCCCTGAGCCATCTCAGGAACGGGCATCTGAGGTCATCGTCATCACCGGGATCTGTGGGGTCTGTGGGGTCGGTAGGATCGGTGGGATCCTCCGGCGAGCCCGTAGCGGGAACGGTTACACTTGACTTATCTATGATTTCCTTTGTACCGTTTTCGTCCTCAAACCACTTGTCACAGCCGTCGCAGATATAATACTCCTTGTTTCCGTTCTCTGTTGCGGTTGCGGGTTTTGCATCAATCTTTGTCAGGCTGTGGGTATGCCCGGCAATATAATCGCAAATCTCACATTTGCCGTCAACAAAAGTATGGTCTTCGGGAGCAATGACCGTTTCTCCGCAGCAATCCCATTTCTTTTCGTGTTGTGTTTCGTCTGTTATCCAAACCAAATTACCCGAATGATTTTCCAGATTCGGTTCGCCGTAGATTTCTCCGCAGACTTCACACTCGGCGCCTGCTTGGCAGGTTGCCTCGTCGCCGCTGTGTCGGCAGACATATTCACACTCGGTGCAAACGCCGTTTTCCCATACATGGTATTCTTCGGCAACAACTATTGTGCCGCAGCATTTGTATTTTTGCGTATGCATTGCTGCGGTCTGAATCCACTCCGTTGTATCGGTGTGATTATTCATGTTGAGCTCGCCGCTCTCAAATGTGGCTTCGTAATCCGTATCCTTGGAGGTAAGGCCGCAGTCGGCGCAGGATTTATAATAAACTGCCTTTGCCGTGCAGGTGGCTTCGGATTTCAGATACTGTTCCTCTGCTTTTTCAGCCGTGAAGCTGTGAGCTTTCAACGTACCGTAGCTGCCGCCGCAGAAGGCGCATTCTGCAAGCTCCGTGCAGGTTGCCTCGCCGCCGGAGCAATTCTCCGTTTCATAGCCTTTGCAGCCGGCAACGGTGCAGTAGTGTGTATGTGTTCCGTCACCGTTTGACTGCCATTCACCATAGCTGTGCCCGGAATTTGCCGCCGTAATTGTATAGCCGCATTCGCAGATAACCGCCGTTGTGCAGTCACCGTCATCCTTGCCACTGTGTTCGCCGTAGCCTTGCTTACCGGCGTTGTCAGTCACATCGCAGCCATCGGCGGTGCATTCGTGCCAGTGATGGGTGTCGTTTTTGCTCCAATCCTCTGCCCAGCTGTGGATGTGACTCGGTGCCGTGTACTCCGCAACAGTCACTTCCACATAGTCAGATGCCAGAACCGTGCCCGTTGCCTTGACACGCACATAATAGGTGCCATTGGACAGCCCTGTCACTTCCGTACCGCCGCAGTCCGTCCAGCTTGAATCATCGGCATCAGACTTCTTGTACTGCATTTCAGTGGTCACATTCTGGAGCTTACCGTTGTTATTTTCGCTTGTGGTACATGCCACGCCGATAACACCGGTGGGTGTTGCGCTCTTTGTAACGTCGATGGTCTGAATATCGGAGTCCAGTTTGGTGGAATCGGATGCAGGCATGTAGACCTTAATATCCTTGTCGGCCGATACACCGGATATTGCTTTGTTGGTGTCGCTGCTTGTATGTTCCGTCCAGGTAATACCGCCGTCCAGACTGTACTTGATACCCTGTGATATTCCATTGAGGTTGCCGAAATCGGGACCTTGGGCGTCAAAAGTGGCAGTGGGAGTATCTTCCTTGGTCTTGGCGGTTGCCGGAGCCAATGTGATTGCCGTATTCGCAGTGGGCGTACCAGAAACGGTGATCTGCGTATAACTGTTTCTCGTCACGGAGATGCCGTTTACTTCCTCTACGGCATAATCCGTCGGGAAATAGTAGCCGTCAGCCGCTGTATATACAGTGGCTGTCATAGCACCGCTCAAATCGCTTTGGTTTGCATTGCCCGAAGTAAGTGTCATATTCGCACCTGCATTGATGGTCACGGTGTAGGTGTTCAGCGTCCACTTGGCGTACAGGATCAGATTCCCAGTGACGGGAGTGCTGAAATCATATTTTGTGGTGCAGTCTGCATTGGTGTACCACCCGCCGAAGTCGAAGCCTGCGCGGGTGGGGACAGTGGTGGGTTCGGTGGCCGTTTCGCCGCTCTTGACGTTCTGGCTGTCCACCACGCTTCCGCCCTGGCTGTTAAAGCTGACCGTGTAGGTATCGGGATCGGTAGAGGACGTCCATTGTGCTGTCAGCAAGGTAACGTCTGCCGGAACACTGGCGCCGGGGGCATAGAGCTTGCCGTCGCTGGCCAGCCAGAAGAAGGAGCTACCTGTGTCGCCGTCGGGCCGGGTCAGGCCTTCGGACGCGGGAGCGGTAAAGGTCGCGCCCTTCTTTACGATGATCTGAATATTTTCTGTGCTGCCGCCCAGACTGCCGCCGTTCAAGTCAAGCGTGACTGCTTTCAGTCCGTCAGAGCCCAGTATGTCAGGGTTCAGGACTTCAAGGACGGGACGGAAACCGTCATACAAAGAGGGATTATATGCAGTTCCGCTGAACCAGTAGCGAACCGTGCTGTGCCCCCGCCTCGCACGACCATTAACGTAGTCACTTTTTGTGTCCTGCCCCCACGTATACACGCCTTCCCAGTATTTGATGTAGCCGCTGTCCTTGTTCAACACCGCGTCCCATTCATTGTTTAGGGGAATACCGCGCTTTGAATCGCCTGAACCGGTATCGATACTTCCCGCGGACGGTGCGCGCAGGGTATAGTCCACACCGCCGCTGATATAACTCCTGCCGAAAATCAAACTTTCCGTATTTAGCTTTGTCCAACTTACCGTGGAGTGCGTCAAGACATAGTCCGACACAAACAGGCTGTGAGGGTAGGTATAGCCGTATTGTGCGTTTTTATCAGTCGTTTGCGAGGCTTCCTCTGCCGCTTTCATTTGTCCGCCGGAACTGCTGTTCAGCACATAGGCATCCACCGTCCCGGCGTAGGTAAAGGGAACATAGTGCAGAGTGGTGTCCGGCACCGGATCCTCCTTATACCGGTTTCCGACGTTCACCGGTCCGGGAATGTTCTCGCCGGAGAGGTCAAACCAGTACGTCCCGCCAGGGGTGAGGTCAAACTGCTCGTCAGTTCCTTCCGCCAGCGCCACCGGGGGCATCAGCCCTGCCAGCATCACGCAACAAAGCAGTAAACTGAGTATTCGTTTCTTCATTCTGTTGTACCTCCGTTCGGATATTCTGAGCTGTATTTATCTGCAAACAGGTTGACTGCCTGTTTTAAGACCTCCATTTGGCTCTTTAAGTAATATTCGTCCTCAAACATAGCGTAATGAACGCAGGCTCGGACGAGAATAAAGATAAGCGGTGTTATGACCGTATACGGTATGCCGATTTTCGGCTCCAGCTGCTTTGCGTATTCCGTGTACCGTTCGTTTACGCCCTCAAAAAACTTCTTCCCGTGTTCAATATATTTCGGGTGGGTGTAGACCTGATACATAAGCCTGTATTTTTTACCGTGCTTTTTCGCAGTCCAGTAAGGGATTTCCTCAATAAAGCGCATCGCATCCTTGGAATCGGTGGGCGCTTTCGCCATAAAATCATCCTCCACCTTACTCATACAGTATTCGGTGGATTGGATAATGA
>CAYXVM010000065.1:0-9407 GCA_964468465.1 uncultured Clostridium sp. | reverse complement strand
ATATTCTTCCATACAATAACTACGTTACAGGCACATTTCGGGCATCGCATGCATGAAAACGTATATGATTTGCTTGACATCGCAGAAAAAGAAAAGATTGCTTTCATCCTTTGAAAGAGCGCTGAAAATCATATCCTGCGCCTTGTTGACATCCTGATATTCGTCAACGAGAATTTCGGCATAGTTTTCGGCAAGTCCGAGGGCAAGCGGAGTTCTTTTATAGACGTCTCCGTCAGGCTCAATGAGAAGCTTCAGCGCAAGGTGCAGAGTGTCTGAAAAATCCGCTCCGTTTTCTTCGCTTTTCAGCCTTGAAAATTCTTCGCCGAATTTCAGAACGGCGTTAATAAGCTCATTGATGACGGGCGAGAGACGTTTGATATCGTTTTGGTGGTCGGATTCAGACACCGAAAACAGCTTACCAAGCTCTTTTTTTGCTTTCGATTTATATGTATCTCTTATGCTTTTGCAGGCATCCTTGATGGGGCTTTCATAGCCTTTCGAAGCCGATTTCATTCTTGAATATTCAAGATTATTCATGGAATCGGCAATTGAATCCCAATCATCATGGCAGAGGGCTTGAAGCTTTTCCTCAAAAATCAGAATATCGCTTTCAAAAGCGGGTCTGTATTTCGCTTCAAGCTCAGGCTCATTTGAAAGCAGGGCAATGCAATGCTCTGCGTCCGATTTGCAGTTTACAAGCAGACATTCCGCATATTCTTTTATCGTTTTGCCCCAATTGCTCTCGGCGGCGGGCAGAGGATTTGAAAACTCCTCGGCAAGAGAGCGAAGCCAACTCTCGGGGAACGGATAAGCCTGAGAGAGCTTATAAAGCTTCTGAATTGCGTCTATCAGCTTTTGGTCGCCCGATGAATCGCTGACAAGCTCCGAAAGGGTCAGAAAGCTCTCGGAAGCGTTTTTGTGAAGCTCCTCAACAACCGAATTTACCGCCTGCATTTTCATTATGCTCAGCCGCCCTTCATCAAGAAGAACAAAATCGGGAGCAATGCCGAGTGCATGAAAATTCTCTCTGACAAGACCGATGCAGAATGAATCTATCGTGCATATGTTGGCGCAGGGGAGCATGAGCTGTTGGCGGCGAAGCCGTTTATCCGACGGATTCAGAGCCGTCATTTTGCCGATTGCAGCGGAGATTTTCTCTTTCATCTGAGCCGCCGCGGCGTTCGTGAAGGTGACTATCAGAAGATTTTCAACTCCGCAGGGATTTTCGCTGTCACAAATCCGCCTTATGACTCTTTCAACCAGAACTGCGGTTTTGCCCGAGCCTGCGGCGGCGCTGACGAGCAGAGTACCGTCTCTTGCGTCAATCGCTTTCTGCTGATCATTTGTCCATTTCATCTGCTTCGCCTCCTTCCTCAAGAGATTCAATAACGGTTTTGAGGTCGCTGTCAATCAGCTCACGAACGGGAATGTTGTCCTCGTATGAGCAGACCGCTTTATAGTCGCAGTAGTCGCAGGTGTATTTGTAATTCTTTCCCGATGCGGGAACGGCTTCAATTCTGCCCGAATGCAGAGAATCCGCCATTTCGGCAAGGATTGAATCCGCTTTTTCTTTCAGCATTTCAAGCTGTTTAAGACCGATTGTTGAACCGACTGCAGAGCCTTTTTTTATGTTTGCGGGAATGAACAGACCGCTTTCGCTTTTATCCATGGCGCAGATAACATCGGAATCGTTGAGAACGATACCGCTCATCACGCATTTCTTCTGACGGGCGGTTTCAATTCTTTCGGGGGAATCGCCTCTTTCGGCTGAAACAAGAGGAGCCTTTGCGGGGTAATAGAGAACGCCTGCGGGGGTAAATTCGCCGTATTTTTTGCCGCCGTTCTGCCAAAGGGTAAACAGATAAATGAGCATCTGCATGTTAAGCCCCTGAACGACATCGCTGAGGGCGAAATCCTTGCCCGACGATTTATAGTCAACAACTCTGATATATTTTTTGCCGTTGATGATTGCTTCGTCAACTCGGTCGATTGCGCCCGAAATAACGACCTTTCCGCCGGCGGTTTCAACCTCATACGGCGGTATTTCGCCGTCAAATCCGATTTTCAGCTCAAAATCAACGGGAACGAAACTGCTCAGAGACAGTTCTTTTATCAGCCTTTCCGCAACAAGAGTGACCGAGCTTATCAGCTTGTTGAAAAGAAAGACGAATCTTTCGCTTCTGTGTGCGCCGTCAAGGCGGGTCATGAGATAATCGGTCAGCAGAGTTCTGAAAAATTCGCTCAGTTCGGCTTTGTTCATGGCGATAAGCTCGTCACGGCTGTTATCCGTCAGAAGCTTTTCAAGAGCATAATGGATTATGTTGCCCTTTTGAAGCGGGTCAAGCTCCGCAGGCTTTCTCGGCATTGCCTTGATGCCGTATCGGCAGAAATAGGCGAACGGGCATTTATAATAGCTTTCAACTCTTGAAGCGGAGATGAACATGTTTTTGCCGAAAAGCCTGCCTGCAAGTTCTTTATCGTTGATTTTGAAGTCTCTGCCGCCCGACGCCCGTTCAAGAGCGTCAATTCTGCCCTCATATTCTTCTTGATTTGAAAAATATTCGTTCAGCGAAGCATGAAATGCGCCGCCCTCGGCTTTTGAGAGCGCAAGCTGTTCAAAGGCAAGGTCTTTGCCCTCAATGTATTCCATGCGGTCAATCAGTTCAGTGAAAACCTCTTTACTTTTTGGAAAAAGGGTCTTGATTTTTATATAAAGCTCCGAGGGAGCAAGCTGTTCGCCCTTGGAATTTCTCTCGGGACAGCAGACATAGAGCCGTTCGGAGGCACAGCAGAATGCGCTGTATGCGATAAGCTTTTCTTCGGCAAGCTTGTATTCTCCGAAATCCGAAAGCTCAATTCCCATTTCGCTCATTTTCCGCCTGTCCTTGTCGGTCAGAGCCGAGCCGCTGAACGGAACTGCGGGGAAAACGCCGTCGTTTGCCCCTGCGATGAAAACAACCTTTGGAGAAGATGTTCTGATTCTGTCCGCAGAGCCGACCGTGATTTCGTCAAGCCCCTGCGGCAGACTGCCGACGGTTTCCGTGCTGAGCATGAGACCGAGCATTTCCGCAACGCTTTTGGCGGTTACGCTTCGCCCTCTTGCGAGAGCTTCAAGGTTTTCAACCGTATCGATAACGACATTCCACATTCGGTCAAGCTCAAGGGCAAGCCCCGTTTCGCCCTGCTTTTCAAGGGAGGAAGCGAGAAAACGGAGATTATCGGCAACATGGGTTTTTTCAAGAAAATCATAGATTGCTCCTGCGGCGGCTTCTCCCGTTGTGTCCTGCAGGGCGTCTCTCAGCTTGCAAAGGGGAGAAATGATTCTGCGGCGCAGGGCGTTGAGCCTTTCAAGCTCCGCAAGTTCTTCTTCTCCCGCTTCTCCTCCGAAGCCTGCGGGGTTCTGCTCCCATTCGTGAAGCCAGTCCGAACCGCTGATTTTCCAAAGATAAGAGTAGTTTTCAACCTCGGATATTTCCTCGGTGGTGAAGCCCGCAAGCCCCGTTTTGAGATAGCGCATGAGAGTTTCCGTTCTGAAGCCCGAAGCGGCGATTTCAACTGCACTGCTCAGCAGGGCAACAACGGGCGAAGCGTCAACGGGTTGGCGGCTGTCCTCAAAGACGGAAATTCCGCATTTTCTCAGCGCACTTCTCAGAGGAGCTTCATATGCGGAGCTGTCACGGGCGATAACGGCGATGTCACGCCTGCGGTAGCCGTTTTCTCTGATAAGCTTTTTTGCCGTGCAGGCGATGTATTCACATTCGGAATAAATATCCGACGCTTTGCAAAGCGTTATGCCGCCGCATTCATCCTCATAAACATTCGGAGCGGGTGAAAATAGCTCCTTTTCAAGAGCCGCAAGCTCGGGAGAGGTAAATCTCGTGATTTTCGGCGGAAAATTGTTATATTTATTTCTCATTGAAAGATACTGCGGCTTTGCAACCGCCGCACCGTTCTTTTTTGCAATTTCAACGAGCTTTTTTGCCGTTCGCTTTGTGTGAGCGAAAAGGTCGGTTTCATCGTCGCTGTTTTCAAGGTTATCCGTGCAGAGAGTGACATAAACCGCACTTGATTTTCTAAGCATATGTTCAATGACCTTGTATTCCTGAGCGGTGAAGCCCCTGAACGAGTCAATGAAAATGAGCCTTTTATCAAAATAATCATTTTCGGGCAGAATATCGCAAAGCTCGGTGAGCAGGTCGTCGGGGTTGAAATAACTGCCCGCAATCATTGCATCGTATGCGTCAAGAACGGTGACGATATCGCTGAGCTTCATTTTTAAAAGGCTGTTTTCCGCACCCGCAAGAGCAAGCCGCACGGAATCGGTCGAAACCGAATTTTGCTTGAATTCCGATGAAAGAGCGGTAAATTCCGATATGACCGACCTTGAAGCCGTGTGACTGCCGTAAAGGCAGAGCTTATCCTTGACGCTTTCGAGAGCCTGCGCCATGAGAACAGCCTTTGCGGGGTCGCCGAGCCGCCTGCGCTCGTGGAGAGCGGGCGAGCCGATAAGCTTTTCGCCGAGGCTTGTGAAGCTCAGAACATCGATATCAGCCATCGCTTTTGCGCCGACCCTGCCGAGCATCGTCTTTTCTGCGGTGAAAGAAAACTGCTCGGGCACCAGGAGAGTTATCCTGCTGTTCCCCGATGACGAAAACTGCTCGATAAGGTTCATTATGTGGGTTGTTTTTCCGCCTCCCGCAGCGGATAAAATCAAGTAAAGCATAGTATACGCTCCATGTTTTTATTTGGGTATTTTTCTATATTATTTATTATATCACACGGGAGTTTATTTGTCAGCAATTTTATTCTCAAAAAGCCCTCCATGTCCCGTTTTTGGGCGATTTCGGGCGTTTTTATCCTGAAAAACCCTGTTTTTTCAGATTTGCGTTTCCGTTTTCTTTTCGCTCTCGGCGTGAGCGGATTTGTGATAACCTCAGGCTTGTTGACATATTTATTTCATTGTGATATTATAAAAGCACTATTATTATTTTCATAATTTGAAAGGAGAAAATCCGACATGGATGACCCCGGCCCTGCGCTGTCAATAGTTTTAAAAATTCTGCTTTTGTTTGTGCTCATTATTATCAACGCTTTCTTTGCAATGAGCGAGATTGCCATTATTTCGCTTAATGACACCAAAATGCAGAAGCTTGCCGAGGAGGGCAACAAAAAAGCCAGGCAAATCGTCAAACTGACCAAGAATTCAAGCAGATTTCTTTCAACAATTCAGATAGGCGTTACTCTTGCGGGCTTTCTGACTTCGGCTTCGGCTTCACAGAACTTTGCGGATATGCTGACAAACGCTCTGTGCAAAACCGCCGTTGTCGATCTGATCCCCAAAGGCGTTATCAGCGCCGCATCGGTAATTTTAATCACTCTTATTACATCTTATTTTTCTCTTGTTCTCGGCGAGCTTGCTCCCAAGAGAATAGCAATGCAGATTCCCGAAAAGATTTCATATAAAGTTGTCGGAATTCTGCTGTTCGTTGCCTCGGCAACAAAGCCGTTTGTTAAAGTGCTTTCGGTTTCAACAAATGCGGTGGTTCGCCTTTTTGGCTTTGACCCCAACGCAGATGAAGAAAATGTGACCGAAGAAGAAATACGCATGATGGTTGATGTCGGCGGCGAAAAAGGCGTTATTGAGGACACTCAGAAAGAGATGATAGATAACATCTTTGAATTTGACGACCTTGACGCAGGCGATATCATGACTCACCGAACCGAGATGACCGCAATTGAGGTTACACGCTCCCTTGAGGAGGTTGCCGAGCTTGCAATTGAAAACGGTTATTCGAGAATCCCCGTTTATGAGGATGACCCCGACAGCATCGTCGGCGTGCTTTACGCAAAGGATTTGCTGAAATATGTCGGCCACAGTATTCCTGCTGACCTGACCATAGCCAAGGTTATGAGAAAGGCTCTTTATGTGCCCGAAACTCAGGCGTGCGGAGATCTTTTCAAGGCGATGAACGAGAGCCGCACTCAGTTTGCCGTTGTTGTTGATGAATACGGCGGCACGGCGGGCATAGTTACCCTTGAAGATGTGCTTGAATCAATCGTCGGCAACATTCAGGATGAATATGACGACGAGGAAGAAGAAATCAAAAAGATAAACGAAACCACCTTCACCATTGACGGAATAACAGACCTTGACGAGGTTAACGAGCTTGTGGGCGAGGAGCTTCCCGAGGGGGATTATGACACTCTCGGCGGCTTTGTTATCAGCCTGCTCGGCTATCTGCCGAGCGAAACGGGCGATGAACCCATCGTTGCGGAATATAAGAATCTGAAGTTTACCGTTCTGTCAATCGAGGAGCGCAGAATCGATAAAATAAAGGTTGAAATTCTTCCCAAACAAGAAGAAGAAAATGAGGAAGAAGACGACGAAAAATAAAAAATCAGCGGGCTGCGGCGATTCAAGGCCGCAGCCCGTTCGGCTTGTGTGAGATAAAAACACGGTTTAGGCGAATTGTTAACAAATTATTCACAAATTTCTTGCAGGAATCGACCGATTTTCTGCGTATAAGATGTTGAAAGGGTGAAAAAGATGAACTGCATAAGAGAAAACACCTGCAAAAGAGAAAGAGAAATTCTCTCTCCCTATGCCGCATTCGCCGATTCAAGCAAGGGCAGGCTCCGCCCGGAGGAAGAATGCCCGGTAAGAACGGTTTTTCAGAGAGACAGAGACAGAATAATTCATTGCAGCTCATTTCGCCGCCTGAAGCACAAAACTCAGGTCTTTCTTTCGCCCGAGGGCGATTATTACCGCACCCGTCTGACTCACACTCTCGAGGTTTCGCAGATTGCAAGAACGATTTCGGGCGCATTGATGCTCAACTGCGATCTGACCGAAGCTATCGCTCTCGGCCATGATCTGGGTCACACTCCTTTCGGCCATGCGGGCGAGCGTGCGCTCAATGCGGTTTGTCCCACGGGCTTCAAGCATTACACGCAGAGCCTCAGAGTTGTTGATGTGCTTGAAAAAGACGGTAAGGGACTGAACCTCACCTTTGAGGTTCGCAACGGCATCGAACGCCACACGAGCGGAGAGCAGGCGGTAACGCTTGAAGGCAGAGTGGTTCGCCTTGCGGACAGAATCGCCTACATAAACCATGATATTGACGATGCAACGATTGCGGGCATCATGTGCGAGGAGGATATTCCTCTTGCAATCAGGAATGAACTGGGTCATTCAAAAAGTGCAAGGATCAACACACTTGTTCTGAGCTGTATTGAAAACAGCTCTGACGATATAAGGCTTGAAAAAGGCATTCAGCAGGTTTTTGACGAGCTTCACAAATTCATGTTTGAAAAGGTCTACACTAACCCCGCCTGCAAGAGCGAGGAGAGTAAGGCTATCGACATGATTCAGCGGCTCTATTCCCATTTTGCCGAGAATCCGCAGGATTTGCCGCCGCAGTTCAAGACGGTTGCTGACAGAGACGGCGCTCAGCTTGCCGCTTGCGATTTTATTGCGGGCATGACCGACAGATACGCCGTCAGAGTGTTCAACGAGCTTTATGTTCCCAAAGCGTGGAGCGAAATAAACGATTCTTTTCTTTAATATGTAATGAGGGGGTGCGGAGGATGAAGAAAATATTTCAGGCGGTTATTTGCATTGTTCTGATTTCAGCCTTGCTATCGGCAAACGCATATGCAGATTGGTATGACGATGTTAAATCGGGCTGCACATGGGTTGAAATCAAAGGCGACGGCTTCGTTGCGGACACTTTCTGCGGAGTTGAAGCGAGATACAATGAGAGCGATTATTATTATCAATGCAACGAGTTGATAATGAGATTTTATGCCGAAGCCTACGGGCTTGACGTGCTTGCTTACAGCAATACGGGGCTGATTATGCTCAGCGAGGGTTATGCCTTTGTGAAAGCGGACAAGCCGAAAAAGGGCGATGTTATTTTTGTTACCGCCGCCATGAGAAATTCAAGCTCAGACCATTGGGCTATTGTTAAGGATTACGGCAACGGCTACATAACAATGTTTGAACAGAATGTTGTGTGGGACGGCAAAGCGGCGGTTAACAGGCAGATAAAATATCCGTCGGATTCCTATTATCTTTTCACTCCCGTCAGCACGGGCAGCGCACCTGCTCCTGAGCTTTCGGGCGTTGAAGAAGAAACAACCGAAAAAATGACGGCAGAGGTCAAAACAACGGCGGCAAAGCCTGTTTCAACCACAGCAGCTCCCAAGCCCACAACAACCGCAAAAAAGATTGAAACGACGGCAGCCAAAACGACGGCAGCCAAAACCACGGCGATCAGAACAACAGCCGCAAGAACAACGGCTTTGATGAGCATGACGGCTGAAAGCAAAACCGTTACCGTTTCGGCAACGGAAACCACGACAACAGCCGAAGCATTAATAACAGATACATATTATTCTTTTTCACAATATTTAGAATATGTAACAGAGACAACAAACGGTGAGTCCGAAGCCCAAAAAACCGATTCGGGCGGCAAATCAAAGGCGATAATTGCGTCGGCGTGCGGAGTCCTGCTTTTGCTGATTATCGCAATTGCCGTGAATTTAATTAAAAAGAAAAAATAATTATTTGATACAGCAACTAAAGGGGGGGTGAGGGCATTGAAACTTGATCCGAGATTTATTCAGCAGCTTAACGATAAAATTGATATCGAGCAGGTTGTTTCCACTCATGTCAGCCTGAAGCGCAGGGGCAAAACTCTTGTCGGCCTTTGCCCGTTCCACAACGAAAAAACGCCCTCTTTCACCGTTTATCCCGAGAGCAATTCATTCTATTGCTACGGCTGCGGAGCGGGCGGAGATATAATAAGCTTTGTGCGCCGCATGGATAATCTTGATTATATCGAAGCGGTTAAGGCGGTTGCGCAGATGGCGGGTGTACCCATGCCCGAGGACGGCTATGACGACACGCTGTCAAAAAAGCGGATGCGTCTGCTCAGCGCCAACCGTGAGGCGGCAAGATTTTTCAACGATTGCCTGATGAATCCGAAAAACAGAAAAGCGCTTGATTATTTCCTGAACAGAGGTCTTTCAATCAACACAATCCGCCGATTCGGCTTGGGCTACGCTCCCGACGGTTGGCACGAGCTGATTAATCATATGCGTTCGCTCGGCTTTTCAGAGGAGGAGCTTGTGCTTGCAAACCTTGCAAGGCGAAGCGAAAAGGACGGCAAGTCGAATTGCTACGATAATTTCAGAAATCGGGTGATGTTCCCGATTATTGACCTTAGAGGCAATGTTATCGCTTTCGGCGGCAGAGTCATGGACGATTCAAAGCCGAAATACATAAACACCTCGGACACGCTCGTTTATAAAAAAAGCAACGGAGTATTTGCCCTGAATTTTGCGAAAAATGCAAATGATAACAAGTTAATTCTTGTTGAAGGCTATATGGATGTCATTGCCCT
>CAYXVM010000064.1:0-9416 GCA_964468465.1 uncultured Clostridium sp. | reverse complement strand
AATTGCTCCGCAAAAAATATTATGTATCGGTAGGGCGGGGGCTTGCTCCCGCCGTCTGATTGTCATCCCGAATATGTTGAAAAATAACGATTTTTTCGTAGGGAACGCTGTCCTCAGCGTTCCGGAAAATATGCACGACTTTCGGCAAAAACCGTAGGGTTCGGCGTCCCCGACGAACCGATTCGCCATTGGCGAATAATTTGTTGATTTTTGAAAACTCATAAATTTAAAACGGCAGGAGCAAGCCCCCGCCGTATATCAATTACGCAAAATTGTTGATATATAACGATTTTTAACGCCAACACTTTTATGTTAAAAACCCGTTACTTTCAAGCTCTTTAATAAAATCCGCAATATCGTTTTTGGCTGTCTCGGGGTCAACCTCAAACTGAGAACGAACCGACGCAACAAGTTCATCAACCGTCTTTTCTTCCTGAAGATTTACCCAGAGAAGCTTGCTGACTGGATTCAGAATTACAATACCCGACGAACCGTTTTCAGCATCAACGGGCACGGCGAAGCTTTCGCCTGCAATTTCACGCATTATAAAGCCGGGCTTTATTCGATATTTTTTGTCTTCCATAAAATTCCCCTCAAAAATCTCAATATTTTTTTCATGCGATATTTCATCTTCCGGCAGGTAACCGCTGATAAAATCGGCATCAAGATAGCTTATAACAAAAGTATATTACAGCGTCGGAAATTAGTCAATCAATTTTTGATTTATGCCCGAAAAACCCCGTGCAGTCCGATTATTAAATTTGCTTTTTTTACTGATTAAGCATTGACATTTTTCGACAAAAGTATATAATAAATATTATTATTATAAAATGGGTTAAATATGTATGTTCAGGTATTACAGGATTTGTTCACACAGCATTCGCATTGAAGCACCTGTGTTTTCAAGCGACAGTCAGGATTGGCAAAAGTTTGAAACTGCGGAGTGTGAGCCGGATATAAGCATCGAATGCAGGCTGTGCGGCGAATTGCCGCCGTGCGGCGAACAGCCGAGGGGCAGCGCGGGGGAGATTTCGGTTTCCTCAGGTTCGGGCAGAGTTTACCGCACCTTTCAACTCGGCGGCGGCTTGGGTGCAATGACATGCTACAATCCCGACGATTCTTCAAAAAGCATAACCTGGTTTACCGAAGGATGTTTCCACGTTTTGACAGATGAGCGGTATTTTTGGAATTCCGTTTCTCTTGCTCAGCTCATGCTGCCGAAAAAAACGGTGCTTCTTCATTCTTCATTTATCGAATATAACGGCAAGGCAATACTGTTCACGGGTCAATGCGGAGTCGGCAAGAGCACTCAGGCGGAGCTTTGGAGCAGGTTTGCAAATGCCTTGACCGTCAACGGTGACAAAGCGGGCGTATCGGTCAGAAACGGCTCGGTTTATGCCGACGGTCTGCCTTTTTGCGGCACAAGCGGAATCTGCCTTAACAAAAGTGTTCCTCTCGGAGCGGTTGTTGCGCTCGGTCAGGCGAGCGTTAACAGAGTTGAGCGGCTCAGCGGAGTTGAGGCGTTGCAGGAGTTCATGAAGAACATCTATCTTGATTTGCTTGCGCCGGGTGAAAACGGGCGGTGCGTTGACCTGGCGGCGCAGATTCTTGCTTCTGTTCCCGTCTATCGCCTTGAATGCGTTCCGAACGAAACCGCCGTTATTGCTTTGAAAGAAGAATTGGAGCGGGGAGGCGTTGTATGACAGAGATTGATTATGATTTGTTTATCACACATCTTTTTGCCAAAGCAGAAAAAAGCGGTGTTCCGCTCGGCGGAACTTTTGAACTGACCTCACGATGCACCCTTTCGTGCAAAATGTGCTATATACATTCGGGCTGTTCCGAAAAGCCCGAAAAAAACACCGAATGGTGGATAAGACTTGCCGAAAAATCCAAGGAGCGGGGGATGCTTCTGCTGCTTCTGACGGGCGGCGAGCCGCTGATAAGGCGGGATTTTGAAGAAATATATCTTGCCTGCCGCAAAATGGGGCTTTTGATTTCGGTCAACACGAACGCAACGCTGATTGATAGCGAAAAAATCCGCTTTTTTGCCGAAAACCCGCCGCATAGGCTGAATATAACGCTTTACGGCGCATCAAAGGAGACTTATGCAGAGCTTTGCGGCAATGCAAATGCCTTTGAAAAAACCGTTTCGGCAATAAAAGGGTTGAAAGAGGCGGGAGTTCCCGTCAAGCTGAATTTCAGCATGACCTCTCTCAATTTTCGTGATGCGGCGGCGGTTCAGTCAATGGCAAAAGAGCTTGATTTGCCTGTTCAGCCGGTCAGCTTCATGTTCAAGCCCGCTCAGGGATGCGCCGAGGATGTCAGGCTTTGCCCCGAGAAGGCTGCATCGGAGCATTTTCAATGGCAAAATCGACTGCTCGGTGCCGACGGGATGTCGGAATACCTTAATTTGAAAATCAGGAAAAATTCAGATATAAAATACGGCGAAAAAATCAGTTGCAGAGCAGGTTCAACGACATTTTGGGTCACCGCTGACGGGAAAATGCTTCCCTGCGGAATGCTCAATGAGCCGAGTGCGGATGCAGAGGATTTTGATTCTGCGTGGAGCATTATCCGCTCCGAGCGTGAAAAAATCCTTTTGCCGCCGAAATGTTCGGACTGTTCGCTGAGAAGCTTTTGCGACATCTGCGCCGCCGTTTCTTATTCCGAAACAGGCAGATTTAACGGCTTGCCTGATTACGCCTGCAAAAAAGCAGAAGAATATTCAAGGCTGTGCAGGGAATTTTTGAAATTGAATCCGTAAGGAACAATCAAATAAACCGGCAATAATAATCCAATCACTTGGGTTTTACATATTTTCATCAAAAAAACGGAGGTATGTTTATGAAAACGATGAAAAAAAGCGTCTCATTGTTAATCTGTGCCGTAATGGTTGCAACGACCATTCTCGGTGCGGGTCTTGCTTCGCTTCTGAAAGCAGAAGCTGCGGATATCACATTGGGCGGAATTACGCAGACGAGGGTAGTTAATAACCACGAAACAACCTATGCGGGATATGCGGAGAAATATTTTTCCGGCAAAGACACAAACGGACCGACAAATTTTGTTATTCCCGGTCTTTCAAGCAAGGATGACTATACTCCTCAGGGTATGACCTATTATGCCGCAAAAGAGTGGATTCTCATTTCGGCATATGATGCGAGCGATGCAGGCAAAAACAGCGTTATTTATGCTCTTGACGCCAAAACCACCAAGTTCGTTGCTCTTTTCAAGCTTCTGAATTCCAACGGCTCCGCAAACACGAGCCACGGCGGAGGTATTGCCGCTTCAAAGTATAACTTCTATTATGCTGATTCGGCAAGCAAAATCAGCTATATCCCTCTTTCTGAGCTCGATGTTCCCGATAACACCGTTAAGGAAGTGCGCCTTGTTGACAGCATCGACCTGAGCGGTGAGCTCAACGGTGCATCGACCTCATACTGCTGCTATGATGACGGCGTGCTCTGGACGGGTAATTTCTTCTATAACAGCACAGACTATGATTATTATACCAAAGCAAATCCCTCCTACAACAGTATGGTTCTCGGCTACAAGCTTCACGGCAACAACTCAGCCGAGGAATGGTATTATCTTTCAACGGGTTATAACCGTATCATTCTAAATTCCACCGGTTCACAGACCGTAACGAGCGGTGCCGCAACCATGACCTATACTGCATCAACAAAAGACGGTGCAAAATATAATATCAAGGGCACGGTTTCAGCAACAGACTCAGTCGGCGAAGTAATTGCAACTTTTGCAAATTTCACTCTTGTTGAAGGCAAAAATTACACAATCGAATTCTATTCAAATCAGCGCAGCACGGATATGTATATGTCTGCTCCAACCGGGGCTCATATGAATGTTAACCAGGTTGCATATGTCGGTCAGGAGGCTGACGGCAGATACCATTGGAAAATGAATTTCACCGCAGGCCTTGCGATTTCAGGCGCAGACACATCATGGCCGTCAACTCAGAGCACGGACGGCAGCTTCACCGGAACATATTCTTTGCGTTTTGACCAAGACGGAATAACCGCAGGCGAAAGAAACTTTGAAATAACCGATATTTCAATCACCGAAACATCGCAGAATCCCGGATTTACTCCGAACGAAAAATATATCGGAATTGATACTGCGGGCAACCCCACCTATTGCATCGCTCTCAATAATGACCTCGACAAGGTTCAGTACGCCATGGTTGATAACGGCAAAATATATATGAGCCGTTCATGGGGCAGAAAAGCAGGAGGCACATACATCAGAGAGCTTGTTGTCGGCGATTTTGACCTTAATGTTCCCGGCGATGATATTCTCACGGTCAACGGCAGGCAGAGACAGGGTCAGGTCGTTCAGACCACCGATGTTACCAAATTCGGCGGCAACCAGGGTGCGGCAAACGAAAACAAGATGTTTTACATGAGCGAGGCTCTCTGCGTTATTGACGGTTATCTCTATATGTTCGCAGAGTCTGCCGCATGGAACTATAACGGCAAGAATTCTTCAAATGTTTGCCCCGAACCCATTGATGTTATCTGGAAGATAGACCAGTATGCAATTATGGGCATTGAAAGAGATACCGACGAAACTGAGGCAGAGAGCTATCAGAAGGTCAACAGCCTGAGCGAAATAACCGCCGATGATGAATATCTTATTGTTTATGAATCATCGGTTAAAGACCCCGTAACCGGCAATAAAATTCTCTATGCTCTCGATTCCTACGGTGGATACGGCGATAACAAGCTTCCCAAGCAGGACAGCGGCACGCAGGCAAACACCGGTGACTCAATGGGCGTTATCGGCTATAAGATTTCAAGATATTCAGTTGACGGCGACAAGCTTTATATCAGCTCAAAGGATGATTCACGCAAATCAATTCGCTGGAACATCACGGGCGCAGGCACGGACAGCATGCGAATCGTCAATAGGGATTTCTATTACGCCACCAACAAGTTTTTCTATATGGGCAGCCGTCTTTTTGCAATGACAACCGAGGCAAGAACAAATCTTGAAAAAATTAAGCTTGAAGGCTCAAACGGCAATTTCAAGATCTATTATCAGGGTGGAAGCAACTATTATCTCTGGTGCAATGACGGTTCGGATCAGTCAATCATTGACACTTATTCAACATATTATTCAACAAATGCTTCAAGCAACAAGACAAATTATGAGGGCTTGACCGAGCAGGCAGGAACCTTCCATTCCGATGCAAATATGCTTTCTTCGGCATCCAACACGGGCAACCTCACCGGTGCGGCTGTCAGCGAGAGCCTTCAGACGATGCACATTTATAAGCGCATCAAGAACCCGTATCTTTCAACAGAATATTCACGCATTTATACCGACCTTAACGCCGAGCTTCAGGCTGACGGAACTTACACCGTAAACCTTGAAACATATTCGGTCAACAAGAATCAGCAGAAAAAGATTGATACCCAGAGACCTACCGACTACATCATCGTTATGGACGCTTCTAATTCGGGAAGTAACACCGATACTACGGGCAGAGAGCGTTGGGGTTGGAGCAACACATTGTCAATCGGAGCCATAATAAGCGATGTTGGCGATCCGGGTTCAGCCAATGTAACTTCCCATTATCAGCACTCCGACAAAAGCGATATCTTTTACAGGACACCTGACGGAAAATATCATGTTATATACGGTGCTGTCAGAACAACAACAAGAGAAAAAAAATATATTTGGTCGACTCTTAAGATTCAGCAATATTATTGGCTATATTACATCGGCGACGATAATCTCAGATATGTTTTGCACACAGACGGAACGGTATCAGCCGGTATATCAGAGGCTCAATTAAATTCAAATGTTGATAATGCTATCGGCTATTCTGCCGGATCAAGTCAAAGTAATGAAGGTGATAGAGACGATACCAAATGCTACACGGGTCTTCACTTCGGAGATGCAACAGTAACAAATTTAAACAGATTCTATGCGGCACAGGATACCGCAATGGCAATCGCCAACGGAATTATGGCTGAAAGCCAGTCGAGCAATCTTGACAACAGAGTTGCTCTTGTTCAGTATGGCTCGGGTTCATCAAGCACAGGCACGGATAATTGCGGTTTCTATACCACAGACGGCTCAATGGTTGCCTATGGCAGCGCATCTGCGGCA
This sequence comes from uncultured Clostridium sp., assembly GCA_964468465.1. Lineage (GTDB taxonomy): Bacteria > Bacillota > Clostridia > Oscillospirales > Acutalibacteraceae > CAG-177. Next base: position 3,278 of record CAYXVM010000064.1, on the reverse strand, counting down.
AGCTACGCCAAAGCGTTCTTCTCAGCAAATAACAACTATGCTGTTCCAAACTTTATTGAAAGAATGACCATTTCAACAAACAATGATTATACCTACGCAAACCTTGGTTTTGAAATGGCAAAGGGAATTATTGATAATTCAAGAGAAGATTATCTTTCAACAAGCGGCAGAAACCTTTGCGTAATTGTTGTAAATGATGGCGGCTTGGGCAAGAATTCAACCGCCGCAATTGAAATGGCTAACGCCGCCGTTTCAAAGGCATACAATGTAAAAGAAGCCGGAGCTTATGTTTATTCCGTAAAGCTCGGCGGTCATTCAATCAGCGGTTTTGACATCACTCAGTATCTTGAGGCTATCTCCTCCGATTATGTTTATGCCAAGGGCTATTCCGAAAGAGGCGAGAGAAACACAAGAGAAACCGAGTATACGATTAATGTTACCTCCGCAGTTGATGTTGATTACAACGCAAACAGCTATGCTAAGACCGTTCTTTCTGACAGCTTTGTTGATTCCACAAACGCAATGATTGAAATCAACACCGGCTCTGTAATCAGAGAAACACTTACCGATGCGTTCGTTGTTCCCGACGATGCGGTTGCAACCGCAAGGTTTGCTCCCTCAAGCGTTGACGGACTTGAGAGAATTTCGTTCGGAACTCCTGTTTCGGCTTCGGGTGTTGAGCCAAAATATGATCCGAAAACAAAAACCATAACCGTAACCGGCTATGACTATTCAAAGAACTATGTCTCCAAAGATCACAACGGTAACAAGCTTATCGTTTCAATTTCCGGCGTTCTGCCTAATGTTGACAACAGCAACTTCTCAAATACAAGCATAAGCAATTACAATACTACGGCTGTATACGAGAATTCGACGGATATGGCAAGCAATAACGTCATCAAATATTTCCCGACCGAAAAAATAGATATTCCCGAATATAACTATGTTCTTGATTACGGCATCACCGCTTGTGACAATTCGATTGACGGAACTCCGCTTTCGGTTGACTCAACTCCTCAGAAACAGACGAGCTACAGCAACGACTACAGCAATGATGATATTGATGTCGGAATCAGCAACGGAGACATTGTATGCACAATAAAACCCGGTGCTGACGGCGATTCTCAGACCTCAAAAGGCTATGTCCTGATGAAGAACAGCGAAGGGAAATATGAATGGATCAGAGTCAATCTTATTCCCGCTTCAAATGTTCTCTATGAGGAATCAAAGCTGGCGCTTGATAATTCGGGAGCTGTTTCATGGGTTAAGGATGGCACAACCGCAAATACAAATCAGCAGATTTCAAAAACCGTTTACGGCGGCTTTGATCCTGCTTACTACAACACCAACCAATATTCAAACGGCTCTGCTCTGACTGCGACAGTCGACAGCACAAACAAGAAGAGCGACAAGGCAACCTTTGAATTTACCGGCACGGGCTTTGACCTTGTTTCTGCCTGCGGACCGAACACGGGCGTTGAGGTTATAACCGTTAAGCAGAACGGAACAGTCAAGAAAGCATTTATTATTGATACTTATTATAATGACAGCACATACGGCACTCTATATCAGGTTCCCATTGTAAGCTATTCCGACGCTTACGGAACCTACACCGTCGAAACAACTGCGGCTTATCTGAGCTTTGCCGGCGCTCTCAATCAGGGCACGGTTCAGACTGCTTCGATTGACGGAACCGAGATTGAAGCTTCATCCGCTCAGCCTGACGCAGCAACGGCGAGCGAGCTTCTTGCTCAGCTCGGCATGGAAGAGCTTGCAGGCGAAGATGTTGAGGTTATCTGGATGGACGATAACTCAATCTTCAACGGCGGAACGGGTGCTCAGGGAAGTGCGGTTTCAACTCAGGCTGCAGGCGACTCGGATATTTCGCTCGTAAGCTACATTGACGGCTTCCGCATTTACAATCCTCTCACCGATGAGCAGGCGGCTAAGTATTATCCCGCAAGCGAGCAAGGCGCAGAGTATTATAACATTATCGGCAGTCTCACGAGCGGCAACGGCAACATTACGGGCGATTCAAGCAATTGGCTTGCCTATGTTGAGGGCGGCAACGGAACATTCGGCTTCGCTGATTATAAGTCAAACGGCGGCCCGAAAAATGAAGTTTATCTTGATAAAAGCTCCAATAACGGACTTGTTTTCTCATTCAGAGTTAAACAGTCAAAGATCAATCAGGCAAAGGCGATGATAAGCGTTCGTGCCGCTTCGGGCAATCCCACAGTTCAGATTCTCGGTCAGACCGTTTCTCTCGTCAGCTCAACCGAAATGTATATTGATATTTCAAAGTTTATCGGCGAAAAATTAAGCGATACATCGGTTGTAAGAACGGACGGCGACGATTATGTTATCACCGTTTCGGTTAAGAACATCGGCGGCGGACTTCTTGCGGTTGACAACCTCAAGCTTGTCAACTGCAGCACCAAAGGTGTTTCAACCCAGTCAATTGAGCAGGTCAATGCGCTTATGAGCATGGCTCCCTCAAATTACAGCCTTGACGATGTTATCGGAATGGGCGGCAGAGTACCGAGTGCTCCGAATTCAGGCGCTGACCCCGACATTGACCCCGATTGCGAGGTTATGCCCGAGCCCGTACTGCCCAATGCCATTGATGCGGTTCTGAACAGAATTGTGACATTCCTTCAGAATGCATTTGAATTTGTCAAGACGGCTTTCGAAAAATTCATTGGTTTTTTTGACCTGTTAAAGTTTTGAGGAGATAGAAATGAATCAGTATGTTAAACCAACAATAAAGCTTGCGTCCGCAGCGGCAAATTCGTCGTCTGCCGGCTCGTGCCCTAACAAACTTAACGATTCTGACCGCGAGCTTCTTGAAAGCATCATCGGTTCGGGAGATATGTCAACGGCATTCGGTATGAATGAGCCGTGCAAAAACCCCGTTCCCATTGATGCTTACTGCAAATTCACATCGGCGGAGCTTGGCGCAATTCAGGCATTTTCGTCATAAAGCGAAATAACCAAACTCAAAACTGCTTGTATCGTTTGATACAGGCAGTTTTTTTGCTTATTGTGTGAAAATCAAAATAAAAAACCGTAGGGACAGCCCTTGCGGCTGTCCGTGAAAATTGCAGAAATTATCGGCAACCCGCACCCTCACGAGGGAGCCCAAGCAGATAATTGCAGTTTTTCCATGAAAACAGCAGAAACCAACGGCTACACGGTAGGGGCGACCCCCTAAAAATGAAGAAATGAAGTGTGCCTGCGGCACATGAAGTTTTTGCATTCGCAAAAATGAAGTTTGC
>CAYXVM010000063.1:0-9538 GCA_964468465.1 uncultured Clostridium sp. | reverse complement strand
GATAAAGGCATACCGACTTGTTGCGGAAAGATGCGACTATCCGCTTCATCTCGGAGTTACCGAAGCGGGCACACATAACATGGCGCTGATTAAATCGTCAATCGGAATCGGAAGTCTTTTGCTTGACGGAATCGGCGATACAATAAGAGTTTCAATGACCGATGACCCCGTTAATGAGGTTTCGGCGGCATTCGGTATTCTCAAATCAATCGGGTTGAAAAACGATTGCCCCGATATAGTTTCCTGCCCGACCTGCGGCAGAACAAAGATTAATCTTATAGCTCTTGCAAACGAGGTAGAAGCAAGGCTTTCGGGCTGTAAGAAAAATATCAAGGTTGCGGTCATGGGCTGTGCGGTCAACGGGCCGGGAGAAGCCAGAGAGGCAGACATCGGCATTGCCGGTGGAGACGGCTGTGCCCTGATTTTCAAAAAGGGCGAAATAGTCTGTAAGGTCAGCGAAAATGAGGCGGTTGACAGGCTGATGGAGGAAATTGAACGCCTGCCCGATTAATCCGCCGATAAAGTGAGGAAAAATGCAGAATAATATTTTGGATTTTATAGGTGAATACATCAATGAGGGGCTGCGGGAAATTATTTCCGGCGGCCTTGTTGAACATATAAATCTTGATGAGGAAAGCCTGAAGCTCAGCATAACCGCCGCATTTGACAGTTATGTTGAAGATAATAATATAATTCTTGCTCAGAACGAGGTTAAAAAAGCTTTGGGGCTGAACAAGGTTACGGTTATCCCTCATTATCGGGCTGATGCCCTCGGAGAGCGGTGCGTTCCTCAGCTCATCAGAGCGTTAAAGGAAAATATTGCAACCGCCAACGGATTTTTGGAGAATTCAAGGTTCTCTTTTTCCGAGGATTTGCTTTCGGTATCCGTAATTAACGGTGCGGATATTCTGAATGAATCCGGGGCAAAGGAATTCCTTTCAAAATATATCCGTGAGTGCTTCGGCGTTAATATCGCCGTTGAAATCAAAGGCGAGGGCTCGGCAAAGCTCGATTCGCCCGAATATGTTCAGATGCAGACTCAGGGAGTCAAAATCGAAGTTCCCGTCGCCGACGAGCCGAAAAAGCCCAAGGCAAAGCGCAGGGAATATGACGATTTGCCGATATCCCTGACAAATGCAAAGGTCATTTACGGCAGTAAAATAAAATCAAAGCCCGTTCCGCTCAGCGGCGTTACTATTGAGGACGGAAATGTTACCGTCTGGGGCAGAATTTTTTCGCTCGATATGCGTGACACGAGAGACGGCAAGCGAAAAATTATCAATTTCAACATTACCGATAAGACAAATTCATATACCGTCAAGATTTTTGAAGCGGTGCAGAACTGCGAGATGCTTGTTGATAATCTTGCTAAAGGCAAGACCGTTATGCTCAGAGGCCATGTTGAGTATGACGACTATATCAAAACATACTGCATAAAAGCAAATTCCGTCATGCTGATAGACGAGCTTGAGGTTGAGGATACCGCCGAAGAAAAGCGTGTTGAGCTTCATATGCACACAAGCATGTCGGCAATGGACGGCATGACAAGCGCAAAGGATCTCGTTTCAAGGGCGGCAAAATGGGGTCACAAGGCGGTGGCGATAACCGACCACGGCGTTGTTCAGGCTTTCCCCGAGGCTGCGGCGGCCGCAAAGAAAAACGGAATCAAGGTTATATACGGCATGGAGGGCTACTATGTCGATGATTCCGTCAGAATCGTTACGGGCAAGTCAGATATGCCGCTTGACGGAACGTTTATCGTTTTCGATGTTGAAACAACGGGTCTGAGAACCGACAGAGTCCGCCTGACGGAAATCGGAGCGGTGAAATACGAAAACGGCGCAGAAAGGTCGAGATTTCAGACCTTTGTTAACCCCGAAATGCCGATTCCGCCCAAAATCACGGAGCTTACGGGCATAACGAATGCCATGGTTGCTTCCGCTCCCAAGGAGGGCGAGGCTGTCAGAAAATTCTTTGAATTCTGCGGCGACGGAGTGCTTGTTGCTCATAACGCAAGCTTTGACACCAATGTTATCAGATATGCCTGCCAAAGAAACGGCATTGAATATAACTATTCTCATATTGATACCCTCGTTATGGCTCAGAGCCTTGTTGACGGCATAAAGAATTATAAGCTTGATTCGCTTTCAAATCATTTCAAGCTTCCGAAATTTGACCATCACAGGGCGGACGAAGATGCAGGCGCACTTGCAAAAATTTTTGAAAAGCTTATTGAGCTTTGTGCCGAAAAGGGCGTTGAGCGGGTGTCGGAAATTGACGAAAAGATAAAGCCGAATCCCAAGCGCCTGCCGACCTATCATATAATTATTCTTGCGAAAAATAAAGTCGGCTTGAAGCATCTTTATCAGCTTATCACAAAATCAAATCTTGAATACAGCTACCGTCATCCGAGAATCCCGAAGAGCGAATTGCTTGCTCACAGAGAGGGGCTGATAGTCGGCAGTGCATGCGAAGCAGGTCAGCTTTATCAGGCGATATTCATGGGTGAGCCGAAGCAAAAGCTCATGGAGCTTGCTGAGGTTTATGACTATCTCGAAATTCAGCCAAACGGCAACAACATGTTCATGGTTCGTGACGGCAAGGTTGAATCCGAGGAGGAGCTTAACGAAATCAACAGGCGGATAATTCACCTTGCCGATGAAATGGGTATTCCCGTTGTTGCAACGGGCGATGTTCACTTCATGGACGAAAGCGATAAAATTTTCAGAGAGATTCTGATGGCGGGTCAGGGCTTCAAGGATTCCGCAGAACAGGCTCCGCTTTATTTCAGAACCACTCAGGATATGCTCAAAGAATTTGCATATCTCGGCGAGGAAACGGCAAAGGAAGTTGTAATAACCAATCCCAACCTTATCGCCGACATGTGCGAGGAGATAAAGCCCATTCCCGACGGAACATATCCGCCGAAGATTGAGGGCTCGGATGAGGAGCTTCGCCGAATCTGCTACGAAAGAATGCAGGATTATTACGGCAACCCTATGCCCGATTACATTAAAGAAAGGCTCGATAAGGAGCTTGATTCAATCATCAAAAACGGATTTGCCGTTCTTTATATTATCGCTCAGAAGCTTGTCTGGAACTCGATGGATCACGGCTATTATGTCGGCTCGAGAGGTTCGGTCGGCTCGTCATTCGTCGCTTTTGCGGCGGGTATTTCCGAGGTTAATCCGCTTGCGCCGCACTATGTCTGCGAAAAATGCAAGCATTCAGAATTTTTCCTTAACGGTGAATACGGTTCGGGCTTTGATATGCCCCCGAAGGACTGCCCGAACTGCCATAAGCCCATGCACAGAGACGGTCACGACATTCCGTTTGAAACCTTCCTCGGCTTCAACGGCGACAAACAGCCTGATATAGACCTTAACTTCTCGGGAGAATATCAGTTCTATGCTCACAGATACACCGAGGAGCTTTTCGGAAAATCCCATGTTTTCAAGGCAGGAACAATCGGCACGATTGCCGAAAAAACCGCTTTCGGCTTTGTTAAAAAATGGGTCGAAGAAAAAGGAATTACAATATCAAGAGCTGAGGAAGAACGCCTTGTTCAGGGCTGTGTCGGCGTTAAGAGAACAACGGGTCAGCATCCGGGCGGTATGGTTGTTATCCCTGCCGATATGGACGCTGAGGATTTCACCCCGATTCAGCACCCCGCCGATGACCCCGATTCGGTTCACAGAACAACGCATTTCGACTTTCATTCTCTCCACGATACAATTCTGAAGCTCGATAACCTCGGTCACGATGTTCCGACCTTCTATAAGCATCTTGAGGATATGACGCATATATCCGTCATGGATGCAGATGTCTGCGACCCGAAGCTTTATGAACTGCTGACCTCTCCCGAACCGCTCGGTGTAACTAGCGAGGATATCGAGTGCGAAACGGGAACTCTTTCCCTGCCCGAACTCGGCACTCCGTTTGTCCGTCAGATGCTCATTGAGTCTCAGCCGAAGAATTTCTCCGACATGCTTCAGATTTCGGGTCTGTCTCACGGAACCGATGTTTGGATAGGCAACGCTCAGGAGCTTATCAAAAACGGCACCTGCACGATTTCCGAGGTTATCGGAACCCGTGACAGCATCATGGTTTATCTGATTCATAAGGGCGTTGAAAAGGGCATGGCGTTCAAGATAATGGAAATTGTCAGAAAGGGCAATGCAAAGATACTTCTGACAGATGATCATAAAAAAGCTATGCTTGATAACGGCGTTCCGCAGTGGTACATCGATTCCTGCATGAAGATTCAGTATATGTTCCCCAAGGCTCACGCCGCCGCCTATGTTATTGCGGCTCTGCGCCTTGCGTGGTACAAGCTTTATTATCCTTTGGAATATTATGCAACCTATATGACCGTCCGAGGCGAGGATATTGACACCGTTTCCGTTCTGAACGGCAGAGCGGCGGTCAAGAAAAAAATGGACGAAATCAGCGCAAAGATGAAAACCAAGACCGCAACCGCCAAGGAAGAAGGCACTTTCACTTCGCTTCAGGTTATCAACGAAATGATGGCAAGAGGCGTTGAAATTCTGCCGATTGATATTTATAAATCAACCGCAAACCGCTATGTTATTGAGGACGGCAAGATACGCCTGCCGTTTTCGGCGATTGCAGGCTGTGGCGGAGCGGCGGCTCAGAGCCTTGAAGCGGCAAGAAACGACGGAGGAGGAGAATTCCTTTCCGTTGAGGATTTGCAGATTCGCTCGGGCGTTTCAAAATCCATTATCACATCGCTTGAGGAGGGCGGAGCACTCAGTTCATTGCCCAAAACAACACAGCTCAGTTTCTTTTGATTGGAGGCAGAATGAAAGGTAAAAAAGCATTAAACCAACGTTCATGGTATAAGCTCGATAACGCCGCAAAGGTTTTTCCGGGTCAGGATACTTCAACACGCTCGAATGTTTTCAGGATTACCGCCGTTCTCAAAGAAACGGTTGACCCCGTTTTGCTCGAAAAGGCTCTTGAGATGACAATGCCACGTTTTCCCTGCTTCAATGTCAGAATGCGAAACGGATTTTTCTGGCACTATCTTGAGAAGAACGAAAACGGAGCGCCCCCGGTTATGCCCGATTCTGCAATACCCTGCCTGAGAGTGAGAAAAAACGAAAACAAAGGCTATCTTATTCGGGCTTTTTATTACGAAAATAGAATTTCCGTTGAATTTTATCATGCGATAACCGACGGCTTCGGTGCAACAAGGTTTTTTATGACCCTTACCGCCGTTTATCTTCGCCTGACGGGCAAAGATATTCCGAACGGCGAGAGCGTTTATGATATTAACGAAGAACCCCGTGAGGGCGAAAAAGAGGATTCATACCTCAAATATGCCGATTCAAAGGTTAAGGCGAAAAGGCTTCATAAATTCACTTATCACTACAGAAGCAAGAAGCTTCCGACGCACTATCTTAACATCACAACGGGATTTTTGCCCGTTCCCGCAGTCAAAGAAAAAGCAAAGGAATACGGCGTTACGGTCACGGAATATCTTGCCTCGGTTTTGCTCTGGGTCATGTATAATATGCAGAAGCGTGAAAAAAACAACAGAGAAAAATTTGTCGGAGTTCAGATACCCGTTAACCTGAGAAATTTTTTCAAAAGCGAAACTCTGCGCAATTTCATGCTTTGCTATTCGTTTCAGATTGACCCCAAAAGGGGAGAATACACCTTCCCCGAAATAGTCAAACAGCTTTCGCTCTATCTTCGTTATATTAATAACGAAAAAGAGCTTCAGACAATGATGAGGGGCAACATCGGGCTTGAAAAGAATCCGCTTATGAGAATCATGCCGCTTTTTCTCAAAAACTTCGGAATAAACATTGTTTATAAAATAGCGGGAGAAAAGGCGACAAGCGCAATAATCTCCAATGTCGGAATAATCAAAGCACCGGAAGAAATGGAACGGCATATCGAAAAGCTGATGATAATGATGGGACCCGGCATGATAAACGGAGCAAGGTGCGCCGCCTTGTCATTCAACAATATTCTTGCAATCAGCATTTCCAATATTTACGAAAGCCCTGAGATTCAAAGAGAATTTTTTACAGCTTTGGTTAAGCTCGGCATTCCCGTCAAGGTTGAGAGCAACAGAGCGGCTATTTCAGGAGGTGAGCAATAATGTCATATTGCGTTAACTGCGGCGTTGAGCTTGAAAAAGGCTGCAAAGCATGCCCGCTTTGCGACACGGAAGTTATAAATCCCAAAGAGAAAAACGCCGACAGCAAACCTGCATATCCCCCAAAATGCGATATTCCGAAGTCGGTCAGCAAAAGATATTGGGTGTTTGTTGTGTCAATTGCACTTATTATCCCGAATATCGTGCTCGCTATAATTGATGCAGTTTATTTTGAAAGCGGAATTTCAATTTATGTTTTCGGCGCAAGCGCACTTTTTTGGGTATGGGTTCTTTTTCCTCTGCTTTGGAAAAAGCCGATTCCGTTGATTTTGCTTCAAATTGACGCCGTGTCTCTCGTTTTCTATATTAACCTTTTCAGAATTAACAGCGAGCAAAGCGGCTGGTTTGGCTCAATGGCTATGCCGATTGTTTTGTCGCTTTGGGCAATTGCCGCATTGTTTATTCTATGGCTGAAAAAGCCGAGAAGCAAGGCACTGAAAGGAATTGCAGTTCTTTTTGCAACAAACGCAATGTGCTTTGTGGTTGAAATTTGCTCAAATCTGTTTTATAATGGTAAATTGCAGGTGGGAGTTTCACTTGCGGTAACGGCGTGCTTTGTTCCCGTTATGATATTTTTTGCCGCTCTTGCGAAAAGCAGGCGGCTCAAAGCTTGGGTAAGAAGAAAGTTTTTTGTTTAATACAGAAAGGATGATTCCAAATGAAAAAGCGTATTGCTCCCGTTGCAATTGCGGGCGCTGCTGTTGCAGCAGTTGCCGCAACGGCTGTTAAAGCGGCGAAATTCGTTCCCGAAAAGGTTGATTACGGAACCGCTTCGGTAGAGAATGTCAACGAGCAGAGAGTTGCGAAAAATCTCTCAAAGGCTATCAGTATTCCGACCGTAAGCTATCCCGAAAAGGAAAAGGTTGATTTTTCTCAGTTTGAAAAATTCCACAAGTTCCTTGAGGAAGCTTATCCTCTTGTTCATAAGACCCTGACAAAAGAGGTTGTCTGCGAGGCAAGCCTTATTTATCATTGGAAAGGCACCAACAGCGACCTTGACCCGATTGCTCTGCTCTCTCATCAGGATGTTGTTCCCGTTTCATCGGGAACGGAGGGCGATTGGGAGCATCCTCCCTTTGAGGGCTACAATGACGGCGAATTTATCTGGGGCAGAGGCGCTCTTGATATGAAAAACCACCTTATCGGCGTTATGGAAGCCGTTGAAACCCTGCTTGAGGAGGGCTTCACTCCCGAAAGAGATGTTTATCTCCTTTTCGGTCAGGATGAAGAGGTTGTTGCTTCGGATAACGGCGGCGCAAAAGCGATTATGGAAACCCTCAAATCAAGAGGAATCCATCTTGACAGCGTTCTTGACGAGGGCGGCGCAATTCTGCCCGTCGATATCAAGGGAGTTCTGAACAAAAAACAGCTTGTCGGCGTTGGAATCGCCGAAAAAGGCTATGCAGACATCAAAATCTCTGTCATCGCAAAGGGCGGCCATTCTTCTCAGCCTCCCGTTCACTCGGCTCTCGGCGAGCTTGCCGAGGTTATCAGAGACCTTGAGGGCAATCAGTTCAAAGCGGAGCTTATGCCGTTTGTCAGAGACCTTTTCTCAAGCCTCGGCAGAAACTGCACCTACCCTGCAAGACTTGTCACCTGCAACATTCCTCTGCTTCAGCCCGTTATCAAAGAGGTTATGAAGAATATTCCGCCTGCCGCCTGCCTTGTCAGAACAACAACGGCGGTAACCATGGCGGACGGAAGCCCTGCGGCGAATGTTCTGCCCCAGAAAGCAAGCGTTATCGTCAACTTCAGGCAGATGCCCGGAGTTACAACCGAGGATGTTATTAAGCACATAAGGCAGGTTTGCAGAAATAAAAATATCGAAATCGAAGTTCTCAAATCGAAAGAAGCTTCAAAATTCTCTCCCACCGATTCAAGAGCATTCAAGGTTATCAAAGAGCTTTGCATGCAGGAGAGCAGCGACAATATCGTTGCGCCTTATCTTGTTATGGGCGGCACCGACGCTTGCTATTATGAGCCTATCTGCGAGAATATCTATCGCTATTCTCCCTATAAGGTAACCGTCGGTCTGCTTCGCTGTACCCACGGAACAAACGAGAGAATCCCCGTTTCAACTCTTGCTCCCGGAGTTGCTTTCTTCAAGAGATACATCAGAAAGGCTTCGGCTGAGAAATAATGCGTTCGGTTTTGATTGCGCCCGACAGCTTCAAGGGCACATTGACCGCCCGTGAAGTGTGCGATATCATAGCCCGTGCATTCACGGACACAATTCCGGATATAAAAATAACAAAGCTCCCTGCTGCCGACGGCGGCGAGGGGCTTTGCGCCTGTTTGGGGGATATTCTCGGCGGCAAGAGGGAGAAAACCGAGGTCTGCGGCGTTTTCGGGGAGAAAATGTGCGCCGAATATCTCATGCTCGGCGACGGCACGGCGGTTATCGAAACTGCGGCATGTGCAGGGCTTCCGCTTGCGGGCGAGAGAAAAAATCCCGAAAAGTCAACAACCTTCGGGGTCGGTGAGCTTATCGCAGATGCGGTAAATAAGGGAGCGAAAAGGATTTTGCTCGGTCTCGGCGGAAGCGCAACGAATGACTGCGGCGCAGGCTTGGCGGCGGCTCTCGGTTGGGGGTTTGAGGATAAAGACGGAGACCTTTTTGTTCCGACGGGCGGAACTCTCAGCAGAGTAAGCAAGATAACTGTGCCCGAAAAGCCGCTCGGAGTTCCCGTGACGGCAGCGTGCGATGTTGATAATCCGCTTTTCGGAGAGAGCGGAGCGGCATATGTTTTTGCGCCGCAAAAGGGAGCGGACGAAGCAATGGTCAAGCGGCTCGATTCGGGCTTGCGCCATATTGCGGAAATCATAAAAAGAGATTTGAATATTGATGTTTCGGAAATAAAAGGAGCAGGAGCGGCAGGAGGAATGGGAGCTGGAGCGGTTGCATTTCTCGGAGCGGAGCTTAAAAAAGGAATTGATATTATTCTTGATACGGCGGAGTTTGACGGCAAAGCCGCAAACGCAGACCTGATAATAACGGGCGAGGGGAGACTTGATTCTCAGAGCGTCAACGGCAAGGTCGTTTCGGGCGTTGCGGAAAGGGCGACAAGGCTCGGTAAACACGTTATCGCAATTTGCGGAAGCAGGGGCGAGGGTGCAGAAAAAATTAAAGCCCTCGGCGTTTCGGAGCTTTACTTTTCATGCGAATCCGAAAAACCTTTTGACGAAATCACCAAAACCTGCCGTGAGGATTTATATAAAATATCAGTTGAGGCGGCAAAAAATATCAGGCACTTATTAAAATGGTGAACTTCACCGCCGAATCGTCATATAATATCCCGAGGTGATGTGATGAACACGAGAGATAATATAAGGGATTTCGGCGCAGAG
>CAYXVM010000062.1:0-9550 GCA_964468465.1 uncultured Clostridium sp. | reverse complement strand
CGTTTTCAATCATTCTTGCCGCCGCAAGCGTTGCATGCACCCTTTATATTCCCGTGCTTGCGGGCAGGGCGATTGATGAAATCATCGGAGCGGGCAGGGTCAATTTTGCCGGGCTGACTCCTTATCTTTATACGATAGCGATTCTTGCGATTGCTTCTGCGGCGGCTCAATGGGTAATGAATACCCTCAACAACCGCATAACTTTCAGAGTTGTCAGGGATATCCGTAATGTGGCAATGGAGAAAATTCAGATTCTTCCGCTGAGCTATATCGATTCAAGGCCTTCGGGCGAAACGGTCAGCAGAATAATTGCCGATGCAGACCAGTTCGCAGACGGCCTGCTCATGGGCTTCACTCAGCTTTTCACGGGCGTTGTGACGATTCTCGGAACGCTCGGCTTTATGATAGCGATAAACTATAAAATTGCGCTTGTCGTTGTTGTGCTCACTCCGCTTTCGCTCTTTGCGGCAAGATTTATCGCAAAGCGAACCTATTCGATGTTCAAACAGCAGTCGCAGACAAGGGGAGAGCAGACGGCTTATATTGAAGAAACCGTCGGAGAGATGAAAACCGTTGCGGCATTTTCGAGAGAAGAAAAATGCCTTGAAGAATTTGACGAAATAAACGAAAGATACGCAAAGCATTCTCTGAAAGCAATATTCTTTTCCTCCATCACGAATCCGACAACCCGTTTCGTCAACAGCGTTGTTTATGCCGTTGTCGCTCTGACGGGAGCGGTTGCCGCAATCGGCGGAGCAATAACCGTCGGCGGTCTTTCGTGCTTTTTGAGCTATGCGAATCAGTACACAAAGCCGTTCAACGAGATTTCGGGAGTTATCGCCGAGCTTCAGAATGCGCTTGCCTGCGCCGAGAGGCTGTTTGAGCTTGTCGAGCAGGAGCCGCAGAAGCCCGACGCACCCGATGCGGTTGAATTTTCGGATGTTGACGGAAATGTTTCGCTCGAAAATGTTGAATTTTCCTACACAAAGGGCAAAGAGCTGATAAAAGACCTCAATCTTTCCGTTAAGAGCGGCAGCAGGGTTGCGATAGTCGGCCCGACGGGCTGCGGAAAAACAACGCTTGTCAATCTGCTCATGCGCTTTTATGATGTTGACGGCGGCAAAATCAGCATTGACGGGGTTGACATCAACAACGCAACCCGCAGAAGCCTGCGCCGCAGCTACGGCATGGTTTTGCAGGATACATGGCTCAAAAACGGCACGGTCAGAGAAAATATCGCCATGGGCAGACCCGAAGCGAGCGACGAAGAAATCATCGCCGCCGCAAAGGCTTCTCATGCCCACAGCTTCATAAAGCGACTGCCGCAGGGCTATGACACGGTTATATCCGACGAGGCATCGGGGCTTTCTCAGGGTCAGAAACAGCTTCTGTGCATAACGAGAGTCATGCTCTGCCTGCCGCCGATGCTGATTCTTGACGAAGCGACTTCATCAATCGACACGAGAACCGAAATCAAGATTCAGCAGGCGTTTTCAACGATGATGCAGGGCAGAACAAGCTTTATCGTTGCTCACAGGCTCTCAACGATTAAGAACGCCGATGTTATTCTTGTTATGAAAAACGGAAAAATCATCGAGCAGGGCAGTCATGCCGAGCTCATGGCACAGGGCGGCTTCTATAAAGAACTTTACGACAGCAGACTTGATGCTTGATGCAATATTAACGAGGCGCAGCCGTTTTGGCTGCGCCTTGTTGATTAAAATGACAAAAATAAAAAATACTGTTGACAAATCCGCTTTAGTATGGTAATGTAATAACACACTAAAAGCCGTTTAGCGGCTGAAAAGGAGTAAAAAATTATGAAAAAGATTTTAGCATTGGTTCTTGCGGCTCTTATGATGCTTTCTCTTGCTGCCTGCGGCGGTAAGACAGACGACACCACCACAACAGCTCCCGCAAACGGTGACACAACCGCAGCCGCCGACAGCGATCTCGCATATATCAAAGAAAAGGGTACGCTTATCGTCGGTATAACAGATTATGCTCCCATGGATTACAAAGAAGCAGGCAGTGATGAGTGGACAGGCTTTGATGCTGAGTTTGCACGTGCAGTTGCAAAAGAGCTCGGCGTAACGGCTGAATTTATCGAAATCGATTGGGATAACAAGGTTTTTGAGCTTAACGCAAAGACCATTGACTGCGTTTGGAACGGCATGACAATCACAGACGAAATGCTTGCCGCAGCATCGGTTTCAGACCCCTATGTCAAGAACGCACAGGTTGTTGTTATGGCAAAAGATAAGCTTGATTCATATGCAACGGTTGAAAGCCTTGCAGACCTTAAGTTTGCCGCAGAGGCAGGCTCGGCAGGTGCAAAAGAGCTTAAAAATGCAGGCCTTGAATACACGGAAGTTCTTACCCAGGCAGACGCTCTCAAGGAAGTCAAGAGCGGCGCTGTTGACGCTTGCGTTATAGATATCACAATGGCTAACGCCATGACAGGCGAAGGCACAAGCTATGCAGACCTCGGCTATTCGCTTGAGCTTTCAACAGAAGAATACGGCATCGCATTCCGTCAGGGTTCAGACGTAACAGCGGCTGTTAATGAGATTATAGCTAAGTTTAAGGCTGACGGCACTCTCCAGGCTCTTGCTGACGAG
The DNA here is from genome assembly GCA_964468465.1 of uncultured Clostridium sp. Taxonomy (GTDB): domain Bacteria; phylum Bacillota; class Clostridia; order Oscillospirales; family Acutalibacteraceae; genus CAG-177. The sequence continues at coordinate 6,929 of CAYXVM010000062.1, read as the reverse complement.
TATGAGCTTACACTCGCTTAATTATTCGGTTTGATATTTTCGGCAGAGGGCGATGAACCCTCTGCCTTTTTGTGAAAGGTAACGGTAATTTATGTTTTGGGAAGTAACGCTTGACCTGCTGAAAGGCTTCGGCACAACGGTTGAGGTTTTTGCTCTGACCCTTCTCGGCGCTTTGCCCTTGGGTCTTATTATTTGTTTCGGCTCAATGAGCAGGTTTGCTCCGCTTAAATGGTTGCTGAAAACATTTATATGGATCATCAGAGGTACGCCGCTGATGCTCCAGCTTATTGTTGTTTTTTACGGACCGGGTCTTATGGCTGCATGGGCGCAAAAAATGCCCGAGCCCAATTTTATAATCAGCTTTATTGCTTCGTGGTCGGTTATGGATCGCTTCGTGGCGGTTATCATAGCCTTTGTAATTAACTACGCCTGTTACTTTTCAGAAATCTACAGAGGCGGTATCGAGGCAATCCCCAAGGGGCAGTATGAGGCTTGCCAGGTTCTCGGCATGAGCAAATCCCAGACTTTTTTCAGAGTTGTTCTTATGCAGGTTATAAAACATATCGTGCCCCCCATGAGCAACGAAATAATAACTCTTGTTAAAGATACCTCGCTCGCAAGAACGATTGCGGTTTATGAAATTATCTGGAGTGCACAGTCGTTTGCAAAGTCCGACGGTCTTCTTTGGCCCATGTTTTACACTGCGGCTTTCTATCTTATCTTCAACGGCTTGCTTACCGTTGTTTTCGGCAAGATAGAGAAGAAGCTGAACTATTATCATAACTGACGGAGGTAAACTGAAATGGCAATACTTGAAGTCAGAAATTTGCATAAGAGCTTCGGCAGTAACAATGTTTTAAAGGGCATTGATTTTGACCTTGAGGAGGGCAGGGTGCTTTCGGTTATCGGCTCATCGGGCAGCGGCAAAACGACGCTTCTGCGCTGTATAACCTCTCTTGAAACCGCCGATAAAGGGAAGATTACCGTTAACGGAAACGTTGTTTTCGACAGCGAAAACGAGCTTAAACTCAGCAAAAAAGAAATCCGCAAAAACCGCCTTGCCGTCGGGCTTGTTTTTCAGTCGTTCAATCTTTTTCCGCAGTATACGGTGCTGAAAAACGTTACGCTTGCCTGCGAGCTTCGGGCAAAAAAGCGTGATGATTGGCGGCAGAACAAAAAGCAGATTCTTGAAGAAATCAACGAAAATGCTCTCGGCCTTCTGGCAAAGGTCGGGCTTTCCGACAAAACCGAAGCGTACCCCTGCGAGCTTTCGGGCGGTCAGCAGCAGAGAGTTTCAATTGCAAGAGCGCTTGCGATGAACCCCGACATTCTTTTCTTTGACGAGCCGACCTCGGCACTTGACCCCGAGCTTACGGGCGAAATCCTGAAAGTTATAAAGAGCCTTGCCGCAGAAAAAATGACAATGGTTATCGTCACTCACGAAATGGCGTTCGCAAGGGATGTATCGGACCATGTTATTTTCATGGACGGCGGCGTTATCGTTGAGCAGGGTAGCCCCGAGCAGGTCATCAACAATCCTCAGCAGGAGAGAACCAAGCTGTTCCTGAGCAGGTTCCAGGATAAATAATCAATAACACCTTGAATTGCTGTTGCTTTTCAGGGTGTTTTATATTATAATGAAAAGGATAAAATAAATCATTCGGGAGGTGCGGCGGTTGAAAATACTGATAGCGTCGGATATTCACGGCTCGGCTCTTTATTGCCGCAGGCTGATTGAAGAATATGAAAAAGAAAAAGCGGACAGGCTCTTTCTGCTCGGCGATATCCTCTATCACGGGCCGAGAAACGATTTGCCCGATGAATATGCGCCGAAAAAGGTTATTGAAATGCTTAATGAGAAAAAAGATGAAATCTTTTGCGTCAGGGGCAACTGCGATACAGAGGTTGACCAGATGGTGCTGAAATTCCCGATTCTTGCCGATTATGCGGTGCTTTCCGTCGGTGACAGGCTCGTTTATGCCACCCACGGCCATGTTTTCAACGAAACAAATCTTCCGCCGCTGAAAAATGGCGATATTCTTCTCAACGGCCATACCCATGTTCCGAAATGCACGGAGCATGAAAGCTTTGTTTATTTGAATCCCGGCTCGGTTTCCATCCCCAAGGAGAACAGCGCAAGGGGATATATCATTCTCGAAAACGGCGTTTTCACATGGAAAAGTCTTGACGGCGAAACAATAATGACCTACAAGGCGTGACAACGGAGGAACATAAAATGGAAACAAGACAAACAAGAAAGCTCACGGCGGGAGTCAAGACCCTGCTGATTATTGCGGCTTCTTTTGCGTGCGGTTTTATGAGCCTTACCGCTTTGGGCGGCTGTTTCGGCTCGGTAATTTCACGCTTTGCGCTTTCCGTTATGCTGACACTGCTGATTTTTGCGTTTTACGGCAACCGAAAGAGCGTTACATATGAGCTTATCCCCGTTTCGGCAGGTTTGCTCTGCCTCGGCTCACCCTTGCTCTTCGCCTTATTCGCAGGCTCTCTTTTTTCAAAAAAGCAATATAAAATCAGAAGCTATGTTCTGATTCTCTGCCTGAATTATGCGCTGACGGCGGGCTTGTTGCTTGCGGTTAAGTATCTTTTGCCGCTTATCAGCATGAAGGCGGCGGAATACGCAATGAATTTTGCTTATCTGAACGAAGCCTGCTTTGCGGTATCGTCGGTTCTGACCTATGCAATCTCCTCGGCGGCAATCTTCCGTGACGGGGCGGCGGCTCTGATTTCCGCCGTGCTTTTTGTTGCATATGCCGGCCTGAGAGCGGCGGATATTGCCGTTTTCAGCAGATTCCCCGTTATTCCCGTTCCGAAATTTATTGTTGGTTTCCTTTTCGGCTTCATAACCCTGACGGTTCTTGCCTGCCTGCCCGCAAAAATATCGGCGGGCGAGGGCAGATTTGAATATGCGGAGCCGTTCAGAAGAAAGGGCTTTCACGCATTTTACAGCACGGTTTTCACCCTGTTTATATCCCTCGTTCTGAGCGTTCTTCTCCTTGTTGCAGGTTCGCTCAAAAGGTTTGTTGACGGAAAAATCCTTCCGCAAAAAGTCCCGTGGATTTTCTGTGCGGTAACGGCGGTTATCTGCGTAATTGGCATTGCTGTTTGCGCCGCAGTCAGCAGGAAGAACATTATTTCAAGGGGTCTGCCCGTTCCTGCCGCAATGAGGGCGGAGGATTTCTGCATGAAAGCCGCACCCCTGTATTTTGCCGTTACGGGCGTTATTTCGTTTGTTAACAGCAGAGCAGTTTTTATCAATATTCCTTTTGATAAATTAAAAAGCCTCTCATCATTAACCGAAATGATAAGAGGCGGAGAACTTACCGAAGCCGCTGTAATAGCTTTAAGCTTCGTTTTGTTCTTTGTATTTTATTTTGCGGCAAGGGGAAAGGCAGTCAGGAGAAAATAACCTCTCTGATTTCAGCCGCAGAGTGAGCGATATGGTCTGCGCCGGCTTTTTTTAGCTCATCTTCGCTGCCGTAGCCGTAGGTTACGCCAACGCTCTCAACGCCCGCAACCCTTGCGCCGTTTATGTCAAAATGGCGGTCGCCGACCATCAGCATACGGCTTTTCTCAACTCCGAGAAGCTCAGAGGCATTGTTGATTAGGTGGGATTTATCCTGCGGAGCGGCGTCACTCTTCGGGGCAGAAACAAGGTCGATGATTTCGTCCATTTTAAGAAATGAAACGATTTTGAGGATGAATTTTTCAGGCTTTGAGCTTGCAATGCAAACCTTGATGCCGTTTTCTTTCAGTTCCTTAATGAGCGGTTCGATTCCGGGGTAAAGCTCAAACTGATAAATACCGCTTCTTGAATAAAGCTCACGGTATTTGCGAACCGCAAGCTCGCATTGCTCGTCCGACATGCCCAGCTCCCGCTTGAACGAGTCAAAAATAGGCGGGCCGATGAAGCTGCGAAGCTGTTTTTCGCTCAGGGGATTAAATCCGAGGGCGGCAACCGCAAACCTGACGGAATTGAAAATACCGACTCCCGTGTCGGCAATCGTGCCGTCAAAGTCAAAAAGAACCGCATCAAATTTGTTTGGCATAAAAAATCACTCCGAATCGGAAAATCTTCACTTTATTTTAACATAAACACGGCACTCAATCAACATTATTTTCATTTACAAGCCCGAAAATATGTGATATACTATTGGTTAATGTTTATATTATGTCCGATTTTAATAAAAATCTCCGAAAGGAAAGTTTAATATGGAATATAAGTTTGCACAGGGTGTTGCATCGCTCAAGCCCTCGGTTATCAGAGAAATTCTCAAAAGCTCAGGCAACACCATTCCGCTTGCCGCAGGCAACCCCGCTCCCGACGCTTTCCCCGTTGACGATATAAAAAGAATCGTCGGCGAGGTTCTTGAAAACGAGCCTATTCTTGCTTTGCAGTACGGAATCAGCGAGGGCTACGGTCCTCTCGTTAAAAAGCTCACCGAGCTTGCAAAGACCCGCTACGGCGTCGGCACGGATGCTGACGGTCTGATTGTTGTCAGCGGCGCTCAGCAGGTTATGAGCCTGACGAGCCAATGCTTCATCAACAGCGGCGACTGCGTTCTCTGCGAGGAGCCGTCGTTCATCGGCGCTCTCAACTGCTTCAGAAGCTACGGCGCAAGGCTTGTCGGCGTTCCCGTTGACAGCGACGGAATCCGCATCGACGCTCTTGAAGAAAAGCTGAAAACCGAAAAGAATGTTAAATTTATTTATACAATCCCCAATTTCCAGAACCCGTCGGGCGTTACGATGTCGCTCAAAAAGAGAAAGGCCGTCTATGACCTTGCGGTTAAATACGGCGTTATGGTGCTTGAAGATAACCCCTACGGCGACCTGAGAGTTGCGGGCGAGGATGTTCCCGCAATCAAGAGCTTTGACGAGGCGGGAGCGGTTATTTATTCCGGCTCGTTCTCAAAAATCGTCGCTCCCGGCATAAGAGTCGGCTTCGTTCTTGCTCCCACCGAGGTTATCGCAAAGCTGACCGTTGCAAAGCAGACTCAGGATGTTCATACCCCGCTCATTTCTCAGCTCATCGTTTATAAATGGCTGACCGAATGCGATTTTGAGGGTCACATCAACAAAATCAGAGAAATTTACAGCCGAAAGCTCGATTTGCTCTGCGGCTGTGTTGATAAAGAACTCGGCGATTTTCTTACATATAACAGACCCGAGGGCGGGCTTTTTGTCTGGGCAAAGCTCAACGACGGCATCGATATGCTCGATTTCTGCCGCAAGTCGAGTGCGGCGGGCGTTTCGGTTGTTCCCGGCAACGCATTCCTTGCCGATACCGAAGAAAAATGCCAATATATCCGCATGAATTTCTCAACTCCCACCGATGAAGATATCGTCAAGGGCGTTAAGATTCTCGGAGAGGTTGCCCGTTCGCTTTAATCACACAAAGTTAGGATGAATATTATGGAAAATAACAATACAGAGCGCAAGCCGATAGTGCTCAGTGCAATTCAGCCGACCTCGATTCCGACTCTCGGCAACTACCTCGGAGCGCTCAAAAATTGGAAAATGATGTGCGAGGATTACGACTGCCTTTATGCGGTTGCGGATCTTCACGCTCTGACGGTTCACCCCGAGCCGGCAAAGCTCCGTCAGCAGATCCTTGAAATGTATGCGATTCTGCTTTCAATCGGTCTTGATCCCGAAAAGAATGTTGTTTTCATTCAGAGTCAGGTTCCCGCCCATGCGGAGCTTGCATGGATTCTTGACTGCTACACGCAGTTCGGCGAGGCTTCAAGAATGACCCAGTTCAAGGAAAAGTCGCAGAAGCATGCCGACAATGTCAATGTCGGTCTGTTCGCTTATCCCGTGCTTATGGCGGCGGATATCCTGCTTTATCAGGCGAATTTCGTTCCCGTCGGAGCGGATCAGAAACAGCATCTTGAAATTGCAAGAGATATTGCCGTCAGGTTCAACAGCCTGAGGGGCAACACCTTCACCCTGCCCGAGCCGTTCATCGGCAAGGTCGGCGCAAGGGTTATGAGTCTTCAGGATCCCACTCAGAAGATGTCAAAGAGCGATCCGAATCCTAAGGCTTCAATCTCTCTGCTTGACCCGCCCGAAGCGATTCTCAAAAAGTTCAAATCCGCAGTTACCGACAGCGAGGCGGTTGTCCGCTATGCCGACGGCAAGGACGGAATCAACAACCTCATGGCGATTTATTCCTGCTGCACGGGGCTTGATTATGCCGCAATCGAAAAGGAATTTGACGGAAAAGGCTACGGCGATTTCAAGGTTAAGGTCGCCGAAGCGGTTATTGAGGAGCTGAAACCCGTTCAGGAAAATTACAAACGCCTGATGGCGGATAAACAGTATCTGCTTGACACAGCCGCCTCGGGTGCAGAGAAAGCGGGCAGAATTGCCGCCCGCACTCTGACCAAAGCAAAGAAAAAAGTGGGTCTTTTGCTCGGTTAACCGCCGAAATTCCGATTATTTTTGTTGAATACGACAAAAATGCATAAATATTCAGAAAACACTTGATTTTTTGAATATTTGATGTATAATCAATGCATAAACAAACGACAGAACGGAGAAATCATAATGAAAGAAATCAAAAAAGTTGTTCTTGCCTATTCCGGCGGACTTGACACTTCAATAATTATCCCCTGGCTCAAAGAAAACTACAATAACTGCGAGGTTATCGCCGTTTCGGGCGATGTAGGCCAGGGAACCGAGCTTGACGGCCTTGAAGAAAAGGCAATCAAAACCGGCGCTTCAAAGCTTTATATTGAAAATCTTCAGGATGAATTTGTCAGCGACTATATTTTCCCGACCCTCAAGGCGGGTGCGGTTTATGAGAAGGATTATCTTCTCGGCACTTCATTTGCAAGACCGATTATCGCAAAGAGAATCGTTGAGATAGCAAAGGCTGAGGGCGCAGACGCTATCTGCCACGGCTG